>NZ_RCXU01000034.1:0-27705 GCF_004167315.1 Blautia sp. aa_0143 | reverse complement strand
TTTTGATACCCAATTTTCAACCTGTATAAAATTTTCAATGTTCTTTCAATTTAGCCTTGACTTTTTATTTGCAGGCTCAATTTGGGATTTATTATTTCTGGAAAGTAACAAGAATATCCAAGTTTACAAATATTTTCGTGATCATCGGGAATAATCATTTTTTCAAAATATTCATTTTCATTCCAGCATTGCATAGCTATCTTCCGGTTTTCACTTACTATTTTCATATCTTCTAAAACTTGATCCGGCCTATCGACTCTTCCGACCATTTTACATGCATCTATTCCTATTTGAATCATTCTATATATTCCACACAAGGCACATGCATGTTTATACAAGCAAGCATCATATTTTTTTTGTGTCTCAACTAATTTGTTTCTATCATGTTCATCTGCAACCATAAATCTTTTTTCAGATTTACGTATGTCGTTACAAATTCCTCCATGTTCAAATTGATGAAGTCCCAGGCAATTACCGTCAGAAAGAATGCATCCATTTCTCATAATAAATGTTTCAAATTCCATGTTTGGAACTTCATTTTTCATTTTTGCGATTTCTTCCATTTTTAAGTCTCTAGGAACAATGATCCTAACTGCACCTAATTCTTGAAAATATCTTACTGATGCAGAATTGTATACCGTACCAACACAGCTTACGACAGGATTTCCACCATTCCTTCTAACTACATCAATCATTTCTGGACACGACACAATTATTCCGGTTGCTCCAGCATCTATAAGTCCTGAAACATATTTTTCCAAATATAACAAAGCTTCTTCCGTATATCCACTAGAGTTAAGAGTAACATAACTGTCTTTACCAGCTTCTCTAATTTTCTTTACTAATTCTAGTGAATCTTGATAATTAAATTTATTTGCATATCTTCCGAATCCCGACATTCGATTTAATTCAAAATAACGTCCAAATTTTTCAATATCTTCGTCATTATAAAAACCAAAGAAAAATTCATCCGCCCCTGCGTCAATTAGTGACTCAATTCTAGAAATATCATTAATAGGAGCTAATATATTCATATCACAATCACATCTCCTTTATCAATTCATTAAATGGTGAATAAATATATCTATATGGCACTTCTGAAATAATTTTGCAGTTATCATTTTTGAATTGAATTGATCTACCAAATCGATAGAGTGTTATATCGTCACAATTCATTTTTACTGCCACATTATTACACTCACATGAACAAATATCTGCATACCGAAATTTTCTATTATCACTTTTATTCATCGAAGCAAAAAGACATATTGAACCTAATGACATATATGTCCATGGTCCATGAACCGCCACTTTTATATCTGATAATAAATCAGGTATGTATATTTTTCCATGTGTACAGTCTAATTCAACACATGATACATTGTTAGTGCTTAGCATTTGTTTATAGAATCCACTAAAGCATCTATGAGTATGCGTTTCATTAAAAAAATCTATATACCTTGGATCTCTATTGTCCTTTTGTAGAAGGCGTCCCATGTTAATTTTTACATTACTAACTTTACTGAAATATTGCAACATTCCCCAGTCATTTATTGTCACCTCATCAATCAGGTCTCTACCTTCACTAATTAATTTTTCAGCAAGCGAAATACCCTTTTCAAGATTTGTTTCAAACAATGGGGGAATAACCAAGGTTATTTTTATCTCTCTCTCTCGTGCAAAACATATAACATCGGTATATCGACTTACACTTGTTTGTAAAAAATAATGGTCACAATAATAAGAACCTAGATAAATTCTCGAACAATTACCAAAGGGGGTATCTATTATCAGCCTCTCAATCCAACTATGCATATCCTCGCTCGATCTGCCAATCAGTTCGCAAAGATTTATAGCGATTTCATCAGGAACTTTTTTTTCATTTATCATCTTTACAACTCCTTTTTACTTGAATTGCTGGTGCTACATCTGCGTGCCCTACAATCATCCCGTCGCAATATTTACAAGCTTCAATATATTCTTTGCTAATTAACTTAGACAACTGCTCTTTTCTTTCTTTTGTCGTTTCATCAATGGAATAATCGATATAATCTGCGTCAGGAATAATACCGATACTAGCTCCGTTTGATCCTCTTGCACACGCATAGAGTTTATCTTTATAAAACGAATAACATCTTGCTTTAAAACATCGAGAATACATCCATCGTAATGTTTCATCCGTATGGTTACGTTTATCTAAACCTCCGGCAGATTGCCACTTTTCATATTTCTTTACAAAATAGCGTATTCCTTTTTCTTCAAATAAAGCACACAATTCCTCAATTTTAGAAGATGGCACCCCATAATCTGAAATATGTATCCATATATTTGAATTTATCAGACACCGAATCAAATCATCACACGGTAATATTGTACCATTTGTATAGATAACAATTGCTCCTATCTTGTCACTACTCCTATAATATTCTAGCAACTTAAATAGTTCTTTGTTTAATAGTGGCTCCCCACCTAAAATACTCAGTTCAGCTATTTGATCAATCGTTTTAAGGAGTTTATCAAAGCTTTTGCAAATTTGTGAAACATCAAAATCACTAGCTTGCTTATAATAGGGAATAAGTGCTGAACAGTCTTTGCACATTAAAGTACACCGTTCTGTCACCACCAATTCTAAATGCTGAATACAAATCCAATTATCATCCTCAGCATGATTTAGTAATTCATCATAATTTCCTTTACGAACCAAAAACTCCTGTGCTGATATTGAAAGTAAGCTTTTATCGATATCTAATCCAATCAAATCTAACATCGAGTAATAGTTGCTTATACCTTGCTGTCTTAGTATTCTTACTGCACTACGTAAAAAGTCCTTAAAGGCTATAATTATTACTACATCCTTGATGTTTGTTAATTCTTCAGGTTGCAATACATCTATATTAAAAAACTGTCGTTTATTCGGATCATGATCACAAAAAAAATCTGGTTCTCTTCCCCAACTCTTCAATGCATAATATGCTATTTCTCCCACCGCTCCGGTTCCATAAACGATAAGTTTAGATTTTTTTGTCTCTTCACATATTTTTTTTGAAAAAGTCTTCATCTAATTAAACTCTCCTATATCAAAATGTGATAGGGTAAGATTCCTAAAATCCCCCCTATCACACCCGAATCACTTATGCTTTTTAGTCACCACAATAGCAGCAACAAGACATCTGAGATTCTGCTTTTTCCTGCTGGTTTTTCCAGGTTTCCATGATTTCCTCAACAGACTTCTGTTTTACGATTTCCATACACTAACCTCCTTTCTCCCAGTAAAATTATTTACTGAGTTCGCTTACATAAACTCGTATCACATCTTTAATAATACTCTTGATTGCAATACAAGCATTATGACCTCCATAAAGTTCTTTTTTCACCTTACACCCACCATGACAAAGCGGCATAAGTGCACATTCGTTGCATTCGTCATAACATGGTGAATCATTGCAGAACCTCTCTAAATTATAATTATATATTAATCCTTTAGTGACATTTCCACATGAATAGTTGTCCCCACGCCCTAAAAGTCGATGGCATTTATATAAATCCCCTTTTGAATCAATTGCTATTGAGTTTAATAGAGTAGCATAACAACCAGTAGGACGTGAAGTCAATTTAATTCCACTTAAAGCTTCCTCTCCTTCTAAATAGTTATCCTCTATTAGCAAGGTTGGACATAAAAATCCCAATTTTCTTGTTTCCATCAGCAAATCAAGATATGGATGTAGTTCGCCGTCAAAATTCGAATCAACTACAGATGGCATCCCGACACCTGTGATGGGTTCTGGATAAGCAAAAAACTTGTTTTCTCCTTTAAACTCTTCCGCAAGAAAATTAAGTACTTTTCGAGTTGTTTCTATGTTCTTAGGATTAAAATTCGTGCGAACATTTACATGGAATCCCACAGCCAAAATTGAGTGAATGTTTTTTATAACAATATCAAATGGTTTCCTTTCTGAAGAGGATTCTACATAATTTTTAATTTTATCGTATTCTTCACCAAGAGCATCTATAGGTATCTGAAAACGTTTAACATTCCATGCATCCCTAGCTTTTTTTAAGATTTCATCGTTAACACAATATCCATTAGTTGTAATAAGACTTGCGAATTCGATCCCGCGGCTTTTCAATCCAGTGGCAATACGATCTATTGTGTCAACAGCACACAGTGGCTCTCCTCCAAACCATTGAATTACTAATTTTCTTGTTCGTGAATTCTTATCCAGAAAATCCACTATATTATCAGCGGTTTCTACATCCATAGCCGCCCTTTCGATTCCATTCTCATAACAATAATAGCACCTTGCATTACACTCTGTGGTAACTGCAATAACAGCACTGGTTATTCCACTATTGGAAAATTGATACTTTCTTCTCGAAACCATCAATCTAAAATTTTCATCAAGAGAAGAATCAACTATATATCCCATTTCCTCAAGTGCTTGAAGTGTATTTTTATCATCTGGCATAATGTTTAATTCAAATATTCGATGAAACATTTCTTTGTCCATCTTTATAACAGATGAGGTCATTGTATTAAATACAATCATCTGCCCTTCATTTTCTATAGGAATACAGTATTTTGAAATTTTGAACATATTTTCACCACTTTCATTTAATAATAATGCATTCAGACGGATTAAACTCAGATTCACTTACACAATAATTGTACAATTGCTCTAGGTGCTTATGCATAGCACTTTCTTCATTATCTGTAAGACAATACATAAATAAATTGCAAAAAATCGCGTCAGGTATATCTTTTAAATGATATCTATTCCTATATTTCTCATCACTAAATAACCTCTGAGCTTTATTCCAAGGTATTAGTGGCAATTTATTGTGATAACAATAAGCAACCAACAAGTATTTAATACATTCATAGTACATTATTTTCCAATGTAAATTCCTATGTATCATACCTTTATATTTTTGATATGCGTCATATACATTATAATAATTTTGTAAATCTCTGTTTTTATTTATATCTGAGAATGTACGTCCGAACATCTCCAATGCCTTTTCCTTTAACTGACCCGCTTTGCCTAGATGGTCATATATAATTTCAGAAAATGCATAAATCTTAATAACCCAATAATCGTGAATTTCCTCAATTTCCATTTCCATTTGTTTGTATATTCGATCAAGCGGATTTATAAAAATTTCCACATCTACTCCATTAACCTTGCGAAGCACATGTCTTCTCTGAACGGTATTATCTGTAACTATAAATATATCTATATCCGAATATGGTTCCGGAGAACAGCCACAACTACTACCACCCCAAAATATACCTTCTACTCCTGATATTGCAATATATTCTTCAGTAAGTTTATTCAAAATACTATTATGAACATCCATTTTCAATCACCGCCTTCATAGTCATTTCATCCCTAAATGAATCTCCAACCCAATAGTCAGTCTTCATTGCCCCAAACAAACGCTTATACCAATCATTTCCACTCCCTAAATATAATATTTTACGATTTTTATTGATTAGTATTTCTATCACGCCAACATACAATAGTCTTCCTGGCGAAAAATCCCGATATTTCTTATCATATGTTGTGTTTACAAGGTTAGCTATACCACCATGTTCTGAATTCAATTGAATTGCAATTATTTCCGAATTCAGACAAAGCGCATATACGTCTGTAATATCTAACTTTGGATTATTAGTTAACTTTTCGATTGTATTCTCGTTCGGTGGAACTACATACTGTTGTTCTTTTAATCTAAGATACAATTCAAGGACTTGTATTGGAACATCGCAAATATGATATGATTTTATTTGAATATCTCCAAATTCTTTTATTAATCGTTTTTTATCATATCTAAGATCATATCTTGTTTTTCCAGACGAACGTTTCAATACTTCCTCATAGTTATCATCCAATGCAAGAAACCATGCATTGCCTCTATTTTCTATTGTCCATTTCCAACTATCAGCGGGGTCAACATCTGTTGTTTTAAAGGAAATTCGCTGCACTTCTTTTTTGCTAGAAAATATAAACTTAAATAGGAATCCTAACTCCGAAGAATTTAAAGGAATCTGCAATAAACTAATCCAAGCACGCCCCGAATTAATATATACAGGCATAATATTTGTAGAGATACCATTATTTAGAAGCAACCATGAAATACCATGTCTATAGCTTAAATCCAATCTATTGAATATGCAATTATCTAGGTACTCCGAAGACGGTTTGGCTATCCAATTACACACTAAATGATTTTGACCATATTCCATTTCTCTACTATACTTCATATAATTTTCAATCACTCATTCTTTACAATTCCATCGAAACACATTTCTGGTAGCATTTCTCTTAGGAGTTGTTGATTTTTCTCTATATTCATTGCTAATTTTGTTACTTTTAACGCCTGATTCTTAATTTCAAAATTCAAAGGGTCTTCTTTATAAACTACAAACCAATACAAACTGGTAATTATTTTAGTATATAAAATATCATGCATGTAAAAAATATCTTCATATTTCAACGTGCAATTCAACATAAATACATTAATGTATTTCGCCAACACTAGTAATGTCTGAGTATTAATTTTGCAATCAATTGCTAGGTAATAGCATTTAATTAATTCATACACAATTGGTTGACAAGAATAATTCTCGAAATCTAGAATGCCCGATATTTTTCCATTTTTATTGTACAAAACTTGTTCCAAATGAAAATCACCGTGACTGTTTTGCCAAGTTAAAAGCTTAACATAATCCATCTTTTCTGATTTTAGAGTAATCATTCTTGAGATCTTCCAACCCAATAATTTTTTCATAACAGAATCTTCAATCTGCTTTTTTAATTCTAAGGCCTCATCAATATGTTTATCCAACATATCTCTGTTCCAATAATATCCCTGCTTTCTGTTCTCTGTCGGCAATACAGATAATGCAGCCACAATTGTAGAAAATGACTTAGCCATCTCAAATATGTTTTCATAACTAACAGATTCTATATCTAAAACAATACCATCCAGCCAAGAGTATAAGACATACATATCGTTCGCAATTGTAAAATAAGCTTGTCCATTGTTACTACTGATGAATTCTGGTGTCTGTATACCACATTCTCTCACTTTCATGCAGGCACGTATAATACCATCAAGTCTTTGTACCCCCGTATTTATATTCATTACTTTTAACACATATTTTTTTTCATAACTGCTCACAATATAACATCTTTTATTATACTTATTTATGGTGCAATCATCTATTAGAAAATCATAGTGTGTTTTTAATTCATTCTGTAATCTCGTCATCATTTATCAATAACCTTATAACATATCAACTTGCGTTTATACTTGCTAGGACATGGTTTACTTGTCAATTTCAAATTATATATCTTTATATTATTATACTGTATATTTACTGTCATGCTATGCAGCAAAATATGAAATCCGTCTCTATCAACTTTTTTGAATTATATCGCAGATTGTCTGTGAATATCGATTACATCTATATTCTCTTTATCCAGAAGACTGTCAAATGCTGAAATGCCATACTGTTCGATATATTTCTTTTCTGAATCTGTAATAGGAACAACCATCAGCCATGCCACAGTAACATCTTCATCTGCAAGTACTTGATATTCTGGCCAGAAAACTGGAGACATCAAAACCACATGTTTTAATAATGTATCACTAATGTATTTCTGAATAACATTAGAAATAATCATCCCATGGGTACAAATTTTTTGGTCTCTCACATCAAATGCAATTGTAGACAAAATATTTCCTAGGATTTCAGAGTCCACATTTCCTACAGCCAATAGCTCTACTCTGAGTTTTTTTCATTTACTTTTAACCCTAAGTCTGTTTGATTCAAACCTATTGTTGCACAAACAGGAATTCCTTTAATTACTCCAGAACTACTTGTCATAATATCAATTTATTTTGATTCATCATCATTATAATATCGATCGACACTTGGTTTACCACCAATAAAACCAAGTGCATGTTTTGCGACATTTTTATTATTCATTACTTTCACCTTCTCATATTATTTAACCATAATCCATAAGATTGATTAACGAAATCTATAGAAACAAATATACATCATATGTTCAAATAATTCAATATTTCTTTGCTTATTACCGATAAATTATATGGTTTCTTGTTTTTTAGCAAGGTAATTTACACCAATAGCACGTTTTATGTAATAAATAATATGTTTTCTATCCTTTTATCCCACAATACTCCCAACTCTCCGTATCCAATAAGAGAAATTCCTGTGTTCCAATAGGGCGTCCATCGCGATATGTTGAAAACACATCGCAGGAAATCACATTTTCTTTTCTTGTAATTTTGTCCATGGGCGTGTGTCCGACAACTTGCAGCAATTCATTCTCTTTATACAATTTCATTTTTGAGTACTGTGGTCTGAGCCAGATTGGTGAAGCATCATTCCACATTTCTCTCACCCCAAGTTTATTTAAATCTTCCACAACCATGTCGGCATCATCATATTTTTCTTTCTGTACATGCTCTTCAACAAAATACTTAAGCACTCCACCATGTGAAAATAAAACGTTATCAATTTTATACACATATCGAATTGGATTGTTTTCCGGAACTGTAGCACGAAGCTCTAATAATTTCCTCTGTACAGTAAATGCTGCCATACTGCTATATCCACTTTCCAACTGGTGCCAGAAATAACTTAAATCATGATTTCCGTAGCACCATGCGGTTTCTGGGAATTTCTTTGCAAAACTAATTGCTTCATCATAAGTTTTTTCGTAAAGCTCAACCTGATATTCTTTTCCCCAATCATCCGGAATATCCATTAAGCACACTGCACGTTCGGCAATTCCCCGTCTCATAAGTATCGTGGCCTGCTGAAATATAACTGGTTTTAAATGCACATCAGGTATTACAAGAACTTTCATATCTACCTCCGTATACTTACACATTTATCTATATTTTTCCTTCATTTTAAACTGATTCTAACACACTTTTTTAATCATCTGCTCTGCATTTCCGCCTTTTTAACCTTCTTAATTCTTTTTATCATCATCCACACACTCACACGTGGTATCACATAATATTGCAGCAGGATATGTGTGGCAACCGCCATCAGCACAAAGATTGGAAGCAGCCAGTATATCTGCATTCTCCATACAAAAATCGTAACCAGACTTGCGCAACTTAACCATGTAGCTGTGGCAACCCGGGAATGACCTGTAAAAAAGGAATAATGCAGTAATGATTTATTTCTCAACAGGATATTATTGGCCCCTATTCTTTCTTCTTTTAGCTGTTTTTTCCCATTTAAAAGCATCGCAAACTTTTTGTCTTCTCTTGTAAGCCTGTATGCTGTATACTGATGAACTCCTCTGGCCAGATCTACCGGTTTTACAAATCCGGCTGCTATGTCTTTTATTAACTCATCATTTAATCCGGAATCAACAATATATCTGGATTTATAAGAAACTTTGGCTACCAGCAATTCATCTCTCCATGAAAAAAGAATCTGATAACAGCTGAATAATGTTGCACCAGTCAAAACTGCCACAGTAATCGGTAAATAATATTTTCTTTCTATTCCAAAAAAATCCACAAATAAATCCGTGTGATATGCAAGTCCCATTGCTACGGCAATCACTGTAAGAACTGTAACTACTGCGGTGGATATTGACAGATCATTCTGATGTCTGTCAAAACACATTTTATAAATATGTTTCATTTCCAGCGGTTCAAAACGAAGATCCCGTTCTTTCTCTGAAGCCAGTTGATATTTTTCTACAGTATTTCGCCGGAAATCATAATTAAAAAAATATCGAATTCTGTTTTTTAATCCTTCTGGATAAATCAAAGCGTCTTCAAAACATGTTTTGCACACAGTTTCCCTGATTTTATACAGATTTCTTCTGTTTTTTTCATAGAAATCATGATTCAAATCAAATGTTCCATTCGTCCGCTCATATTCCTGCATAAAAAAAGCAGTTTTTCCATTCTGATCTTTTGAAAGTCCCAGAATCTCTCTGTAATTTTCATAAAACTGGTTAATTGCAATAAGGAAATCTCCAAATACCAATATGATAATCAATGCGCAGCCCCCGGCAATAAAGATTGGCAGAGAATTCCAATAGAATGCTTGCATCAAGAGGCCTATAAGCCCTATAACCAATACACTCCAAAGTATCCAACGGAGTTTCTGACGTTTTGCATTTGCTGCGTGGGTGTCCTGAAAAGTGGTTTTCCTTCGTTTTCCCTTTCGGAATGTATTATATTCACCTGTTCTCAAAGCACTGTTGTAATACTTGCAGCTTACTGTACTATTGGCAAGTTTATCTGCTATTCTTATGTTTGCAATTTTTACCAGAAAGAGCATTATTGTTATGCATGACAGAATTACAGTCATTTTGGCTATCGTCATTCCATTTTCAACGGCCAATGCTTTCCCTGCCCCGCCCTTATTCATACACAGAAAAAAAATCCCTGTAGTTGTGACAACATAAAGTCCTGTCGAAATCACTGCTATAATAATCCGAAATATTTGAAATTTTTTGGTTCTTACTTCAAGCCGCTTGTATTCTTTCTGAAACTCATCATTTCTTATTTCATCTCTAAGCATAAGCAGTTCCTCTGAAATTTTTTCTTCATCTAATGCCTCTGTTTTATAGTCCATAAGTTTGTTCAATAACACAAGAATTTTTGTCCTCATGTTCTCAGCCAATACCTGCATTTTCCCATTAAGCATCTCTTTCAAAACTGCGCCAAATGTATATTGTTCAGATCTGAGATCAATAACAATCTCATCATCTCCTGACAGATTTTTAAATTCAGTCGGACAATACTCCGGTGTAATCTCAATCCTTTCGTCACCTATACGATAATTTCCCATTGGCACTGCACTGTTAAAATCAAAGAATTTTGGAAAATCAACTGTATGTGTAAATTCTGATACCACCAGCAAAATATCTGAAGGTTTCAAGTCTACATAAGCCCATTTTTTCTTATGAAGCAGTTTAAGAAATTCATGAACTCTCCACGCTATATGTAAAATTTCATCTGCTGACTCATTTTTTTTGTCGGCCTTCCAGCTAACTGATTCTTTTATGCATTCGTTTTCACAATAGACAGTTCCGTATCCGTACAATACTTCAACTTTTTCTTCTGCACAGATATATTTTCTTATCTCTTTACAGTCATACAATTTTTTCATAAATTGTATGCCGGATATAAAACGTTCTTTTTGTCTGTTCCATTCTGTTCTCCGGATTTCAGGACAACATAAACTCACCCCCTCAGTTCTTTTTATCGCCTCCCCGGGTAGATCAATCTCCGGATAAAATTCTTTTAATATGACTTGTGAAGTTCTGTTATCTGTCTCTTTTTCTGCCAGATAACAAAGGCAGGAAGCGCCCTGCTCTCCTGTTTTAAGCAGATGAAGAATTGTGTATGAATACTTTTTTCCTTCATCATTATTCAAATAGAGTTTTGTACCATGTCTCAGTGGGACTCTTTTCTTCATCGCCTTGATATTCCTCCAATCGCCTGGATAATATTTGGTAATATTCTGTATTTTTTAATATCAGTGCACTTTCTGGTCTTTTATCAACACTGCTCCGTGTGCACCACGAAAACAGAATCATAATTAGTTTCTGAGTTTGTTCTTCATAATTTTCCGTATATAGTATAAATTTCTTTTTCCATTTATCATTTCTTAAAAAATTAATATCTGGATTACTTTCTGTAACCCATATATAAAACTGTATCATAAAAAAATAAAGATCGCAGGTAGATTCCGGTACAAATTCCGTACCGTTCAGGCATGCCTTCTGATATTCGGGTGGAAATAACGGATTTGTCCAGCCATACTCTTTTTCATTCCAGTTACTCTGATTGCAACACCATACTTTATTATGTCTGTGATACTTCGAAATACAGTCTATACCTCCTATTAGATTTTTCAGACATTCCTGCTCACTGATTTTTCTCATAAATTATTTTCTTTTTACCTCCTGTTCTGATTGCTATTAAAATATGTTTACTTTATCCTAGCACAGGAATTATCATAGGTATTCTTCATTTCCGTTTTTTTATTTTTTTCGTCAAAATAGTCAAAAAATTCATTTTAAATTTATATATTTTTCTGATTGTACATCCCAAAATCCATTGTTATAATGAAATAGCTTTTTGTCAAATATTGTATTTACCAGTCAGAAGGAGGTCACTGCTATGCCAAATATTAAAGACTATGCTTCAAAATTTAATTATTGGAACGCAATTCGAAGTTATGTTGAAGCCAATGCTTCTAAATACCATCTCGAACCTCCTGTTTCTGACGATGCACTGCTTGATTTTCTTAAAAGCATGTCTCCTAATCTCGGAAGAGGTGAAGGCTCTGAGCGTGAAGACTTCAATAAATATATTAAAAAGCGTCACGAAAACAACTGTTCCGCATCTAAAAGGCACAGCATTTTACGTCTTTGTTTCGCACTGGCTATCGACTCCATCAATGGTGCCAATGCTTTTCTGATGAACTATATGTGTGAAAAAGAGCTCAGTCCCAGAAATTTAAAAGAGTTCATTCTCCTCGGGGCGATAAAATGTAAACTTTGCTGGAAAGATGCCATGGTGCTTTTTAAAGAATACAGTAATAAAATTGATCAATCCATCGCCCCCTCTGATTATGCTCCAGGAAAAACTCTTGCAGTATATAAAAATTATATTGAAAATATCCATACTATTGACGACTTAAAAGCTCTTCTTGAGACGGATCAACTGCGTGGCTTTTTTGCCTTAACAAGAAATACTCATTATCTGGCCTTATTTGATGATATTGACTGGCCAATTTCCTGCGATATTCTGGATCTAATCGAACTTAAAGAAGATTCAACTGATTATTCCATTACCGCTTACTACAAAAACATGTTTGGTTTACATTCAATTGATGGCGATATTGGAGATAACTTTCTTTCAGAAGAACAGATTGGTAAACTTATTCCGTTATTTCCCGATGTTTTTGTAAGCGAAAAATTATTTGCTTCCATAGTGAAGCGCCATCGTGAACTGGAAGTGCCTTCTGGCACTTATCTTCTTCATCTGCTTCTGACAATAAATGCACACAAAACAATTAATGAATTTGATTCTATCAGCCAGGAAGAATACGATGCAAATTATAGAAATGCCGGAGTTGATCTTACCGTTCGTGAGAAGTTCCTTGACGATTATCTTAACAACAGCTTAGTTTCTGCCGGTTTTCCTGGATTAAACCCAGCGAGAGGTTTTGACCGCCTTGTTATTGATGCATATGACAATACAATAAAAGAACTTGATACCTCTCACATAATAAACGAAGAAATCCGTAGAAAACTGCTTTATAATATAAGGGAATATCTTCAGACTGGTTTATGATTCGTCTAATCATTAACAGTATCATAAAAAACACCTCTTTCCCAATTTCTCACAATAAATATGTTTGTTTGGGAATAGGGATAGCAAAATATGACCTTTTATACAAAAAAAGCCGGAAACCATTTGTTTTTCAAGGTTTCCAGCTTTTCGCCAAAGCGTGCGTTAGAGGTTACTGCGTGCCAGTGGCACGCGTTTAGCAACAACCGCAACGGAGCAGAGATCGAACCCGTTCGAGGCCGACCCGGATTTGAACAAAAAATAAGACACAGCTTAACGCTGTGTCTTATTTTTATTAGCGTGCGTTAGAGGATTCGAACCCCCGACCTTTTGGTCCGTAGCCAAACGCTCTATCCAGCTGAGCTAAACGCACATCTTTGTTGCTTTTCCTTTGTGATATTTCGTATCACCGCTGCAACAATATGTATGATACTCTAAGACCTATAAAATGTCAAGGGTTTTTTGAAACTTTTTTTGATTTTTTTTAAAAATATTTTTTATTGCTATTTTTGATGCAAAAGCAACAGTTTTTTAATTCCGTCTAAGTGCCTCGATCGGGCTCAGTTTCGCTGCCTTTTTCGCCGGATAGATTCCGAAGAACACACCTACTGCACAGGAGAACAGCGTAGCCGCCAGGATGGTTCCCGCACTGATCCCAGGTGTGATGGTCATTCCCATACTGCTGCTGATCACCGCACAGATCACATAGCCGCCTGCAATCCCCAGCACAATACCGATCAGCCCGCCTATGATCGTCAGGATCGCCGCCTCCGCAAGGAACTGTAACATAATAGACGAGGTTTTTGCTCCAAGGGATTTCCGGATACCGATCTCCCTGGTACGCTCTGTGACGGACACCAGCATGATGTTCATAACACCGATACCACCTACCAGAAGGGAAATTCCTGCAACAAAAGAGATAAACGCAGTCACCATGCCAAGCATCTGGTTCATGGATTTCATGACATCCTGGAAGCTCTGTACCTGGAAATATTCATCTCCGGCACACTGGTGACGTCTCTCAAGAAGATTTATGATCTTGTCTGCGACCGCCTGAGAATCCAGACTCTTATCAGCCTGAACTATGATCTGATAAAATTCTCCGCTGCTTCCGGTAAAGTCGTCCATGGCCGTATAAGGCACATTTATGGTCACCGGCATTCCATCGTAAGTATAGCTGACAAAGGTTCCGTTCTCTTTCTGTGTGGTGACTCCGCAAATGCGGAATGTCTTGGTCAGATCATAGCAGGTAATGTCCAGTGTCATTCCCACTACATCATCCGTTCCGAAAAGCCTCTTCGCATCGGCATCGGAGATCACGCAGACGTTTTTTCCCTCTTCGATCTCCTTCTGCCCGAAATAGCTTCCGTACTTCACAGAAGCATTGTCCACCAGCTTGGCATCCTGGGCCTCCCCGGTCACTGTAAGATTAAAATCACCCTTTCCGGTTACGGTCTCGCCTGTATAGGAATCTGAAACATTAACACCTTCCACGCCATCCAGCTCCCGGACTGCATCAATATCTTCCGGCTCGATCCAGACCTGGTCTGCTATGGCATCATCACTGCAGTAAACAGCGATCTGGCCGCCGCCGATATCATTGATCTCGCTGTTCATCTGATTCTTCGTACCCTCACCGATGGACACAATGGCGATCACAGATGCGATACCGATGATGATCCCTAACATGGTGAGAAAGGATCTTCCCTTATTGGCCATGATATTATGGATCGCCATTTTGATATATTCATAAATATTACTCATCGGCAGTCTCCCCTGTCTCTGCTGCACTGTCACTGTCTGCCGCTGCTGCCTCTGCCTTCATTCCCTCTTCCAGGGAGCCCAGATCCTCGATGACCTCATCTCCGGCTTTAATGCCATCTGTGATCTCAACAGAGTCCTCGGAACTGATTCCTGTTGTGATATCCTGCTTCGTGATCACACCATCCTTCAGCACATAACAGAAGGAACCATCCTTGCCGATATTTACCACGCCTGCCGGAAGTGTTACCACATCCTCTGCCTTTTCTGCATAGATCTTTACCTTCGCATCTACTCCCAGAAAAATATCCTTGTCCGGCTTGTCGATGCTCACTGTGGCAGAGATCAGTGTGGAGCCCTTTTCGTTGGTTGTCGCAATGTGACTGATCTTAGTCACCTTGCCGGTATATTTCCTGTCGCCAATGGTAATGTCCGCATTCTGGCCTTCCTTTACCTTATCGTAGTCATACTTGGACACATTGATATCAACGCTGACCTTATCTGTATTCTGCAGGGTAAAAAGCTCCATTCCCTGTGTTGCCGCTGCGCCCTGCTGGACTGCTGATTTGGAAATGACGCCGTTAAAATCCGCCGAAATGCCTTTCTTTCCTTCTTCTACCAGTTCTTTCGCAGATTTTGCATCCAGCTCAGTAAGATTGTTGCTGACACGCATTTTTTCTTTCTCTTCTTCTGTAAGGCTGGCAGAATCCGCCTCTGCAATGGATTTCTGGGAAGCAAGGTCCGACTGCAGATCCGCCAGATCAGAGGTTGCCTGTTCGATCGCATTCTCAATGGCAGAAGTATCCACTGTACTTCCTGCAGAAGAAGCATCCGCAGATGCATGATCTGTCAGCCCCGATGTTTCCTCTGAAGCTCCATCGGTAACAAAATCACCGGCTGCACTACTGCTGTAATCGGAATACTCCGGCATTTTTGGCTGGCTGACCTTCTTATCCTCATAAGCTTCCTTTGCTTCCTGGCAGGTGATCTCTGCCTGACTTCTTGCTGCTTCCGCTTCATCCAGCGCCTGGGCATTCTCATCGCTCTGCTCTGCCTGCCACTGTGCAAAAGCCATCTGATACCTGGTATCTGCCTGATTATAAGCATTCTGTGCCGTTACATAATCGGAATTCAGCTGTCCCAGCTCCTGCTGGTACTGCGGAAGTGTCTCATTCTGATATGTAGTCAGCGCTTCTGAATACGCTCTCTGAGTCTCTGCATCCCTGGCAGCCTGGGCCTCTGCCTTTGCCTGGGTCTCCGCCTGAGCCTGGGCCTGCGCATCTGCCGCAGCCTGAGCCTGTACAGACGCCAGCTGTGATCTCAGGGAAGCCAGATAATTCTGCTGCTCCCTTACCTGCTGTTCCAGACTGGAAACCTTTGCTTTTGCGCTGTCCTGCTTCTGCCGGGCCTCATTGGATTTATTGATGGAATTTTTGTAATCATACTGTCCGGACTGTACATTCAGCTCTGCTTTCTGATTATCCCTCTCCAGATCCTTCACTTCAAACTCTATCAGCTTCGTTCCCTTTGAAACCGTATCGCCTTCTGCGAAGGATACGCTTTTGATCTGTGCGTTCACAGGAGAATAAAAGGTCTTCTGCTCATCACTGACAACGGTTCCGGTTGCATCTACGATCTCCCCCACATCTCCTGTCTCCGCTTTGGTAACAGCAACCTACGGAATCTGTGATCCCCCGCGGCCTGCACCTGATGCCGCATAAATACCGCCTGCCACAACAGCCACTGCTGCCACACCGATCACAATCTTTTTCCCTTTTTTCATTCTTAAGCCTCCTCGACAAATTCCTCATTGATCGTATCTGATTCAATTTTTCCATCCATGATCCGGACCACACGTCTGGCCTGAGCCGCAATCCCATTATCATGAGTGATCAGGATCAAGGTTTCTCCTGATCTGTGCATTCCCTTCAGGATTTCCATAATTTCCCTGCTGGATGCAGAGTCCAGATTTCCCGTTGGTTCATCTGCCAGGATCACCGGCGGCCTGGCTGCGATAGCTCTGGCAATAGCCACACGCTGCTGCTGTCCCCCTGACATTTCGTTTGGCTTATGGTCCATACGTTTCTCAAGTCCAACTTTTTTAAGAGATTCCACAGCAAGCTTTCTTCTTGTTTTCCGGTCGATCCCACGATAGATCAGAGGAAGCTCCACGTTTTCCAGCGCCGTAAGATTTGCGATCAGATTAAAGCCCTGAAAGATAAAACCAATCTCCTTATTTCGTACCACCGAGAGATCATTATCCTTCATTGTGGATACATCTGTTCCATTCAGATAATATTTCCCGGAGGTGGGGACATCCAGACAGCCCAGCATGTTCATAAAGGTGGATTTTCCGGAACCGGACTGTCCGATAATAGCCACAAATTCACCCTTATGGATCTCCAGATTCACATGATCCAGCGCCCGCACCTCATTTTCTCCGGGATTGTAAACCTTGCACAGATCTACTACCCGTACCAATGCATCTTCCATAATAAAATTACTCCTTGTAAAGTAAATCAGTCCCAGGCAAGCCCCTCCTCTGCTTATTGCTTTTCGCCATTGAAACAGAGAGCTTCCCTGATCAGGTTAAAAATACAGAGCGAAGTCTGCAGGGGATACTGCTGTTTCTCGTCGGAACGCTCCAAGCCAAAACAGCAGCAGGCAGACTGCTCTGTCATTTCCGGGAAACCCCCGCTCATTGATCTGTAACGAAAAGATTACCTGAATGTCTTCAAAACTGACGCACATTTATACATCTGTTTATGCATCAAGTAAAAATGCCTTATATGCCTTGTATGCCTCATATACATCCGCCTTGCTGGTAACCTCCCACGGAGCATGCATACTCAGCACTGCCACGCCACTGTCGATAACCTCCATTCCGTAAAGTGCCGCAATATAAGCGATGGTTCCGCCTCCGCCAAAATCAACCTTTCCAAGCTCTGCTGTCTGGAAAGCAACATTGTGATCATCAAAAATCCTGCGAACTCTTGCAACGTACTCTGCATTGGCATCGTTGGAACCGGATTTTCCTCTTGCTCCGGTGAACTTGTTAAGAACGATACCGCGTCCAAGATATGCTGCATTCTTTTTCTCAAAAGCCTCACCATAGGCCGGATCATAGCCGGCACTTACATCGGAAGAAAGCATGCTGGAATTACGGAGAGCTCTTCTTAATGCAAGCTCGGAATAGCAGCCCATTCCGTCCAGAAGCTCTGCCACGCTGTTCTCAAAAAATCTGGACTGCATGCCTGTGGCACCAACGCTTCCGATCTCTTCCTTATCTACAAGGAGACAGCAGCCGGTACGCTTCGGTGTCTCCTCCATCTCCAGCATTGCCGCAAGGGATGTGTAAGCGCATACACGGTCATCCTGTCCATATGCTGCGATCATGCTGCGGTCAAGTCCACAGTCTCTTGCCTTTCCTGCCGGAACGATCTCCAGCTCTGCTGAAAGAAAGTCTTCTTCCTCAATACCATATTTCTCATTTAAAATCTTCAGCACATTCTGTTTTACCGCATCCTTTTTTGAATCATCCGGAAGCTCTGCAAGAGGTCTGCTGCCGATCAGGATATCCAGCATCTCACCCTCAATAACCTCTGCTGCCTTTTTCTGGAGCTGTTTTCCGGAAAGATGTATCAGAAGATCTGTGATGTAAAGTACCGGATCCTCCGCATCCTCGCCAATGCTGATCTCCACAATGCTTCCGTCCTTCTTTGCAACAACACCATGCATGGCAAGAGGCAGTGTCACCCACTGGTATTTCTTTACACCACCATAATAATGAGTATCCAGATAAGCCAGATCCGTATCCTCGTACAAAGGATTCTGCTTAACATCCAGTCGCGGAGAGTCGATATGTGCACAGAGAATACTCATACCTCCGGAAAGCTCTTCGGTTCCTACATGAAACAGAGCAACGATCTTCTTCATCCCTACCGCATAAACCTTGTCACCGGCCTTGATCTTCTCGCCTTTTTCAAGCTTCGCCTCAAGAGATTCATATCCGGCAGCCTCTGCTTCCTTTACGATTTCTGCAACACATTCACGTTCTGTTTTTCCTTTATCAAGAAATTCTCTGTAAGCCTTTGCAAGCTTCTCCATTTCTGTCTCTTCTGCTTCCTTATAAGAAAGCCATGCATTTCTTCTTTCCATTTTAGTGGTCCACCTTTCTTTATAGCTTCCGGCAGCTGCCGTTTCTCATCATATTATCTGCAATCTGTCTACTATTATAGGTCAAACATTTACGAATTTCCACCGCAATTCCCATTCTTTACAAAATCTTTATGATTCGTTATAGTAGTTCTTAAGAATTGACCCTGTATCCAAAATTTTCAGGTATCTTACACACGGAAGGCTTTCTGTTTCACCGTAAACTTTACCTGTATGCTCCAACAGGGCAAAGGAGGAAACAACATGCAAGCATCTGCTCAGCTAAAAGAGCTTCTTCACAGCATCAACCGCAAAAGCTATCCTGCATACAAGTCTCTGCGGGGTGCATACCAGTTTGACCGTTATATTTTGTCCATTGACCACGTGCAGGGGGATCCTTTTGCCTCTCCCTCTCACATCAGTGTGAAGCTTTCCCACCGAGACACCGGATTTCCGGCAGAATATTATAAGGATTCCCTGACCCGCATCACACTGGGAGACTTTCTGAACCGCCAGTTTGAACAGCAGGTAAACCGTTATACCTTCCGTGCAAAAGGCTCCGGAAAAAGCGGCCTGATCTCAGTAAGCCACTGTGGTCAGGAGGTTCTTGCACGTACCGCCTGTGAAATAACGGAAAAAGGCATCACTGCCCGTTTTTTCATCGGTTTCCCGGCCAATGGCAGAACCATCAACTCTCCCGAACTGGAAAAAATCCTCTTCGATTTTCTTCCGGTCTGTATTCACAAGGCATTTTTTTACCGGAATCTTGACCCGGAAGCGCTGAGAAAAGCCATCTGCCTTGCCGAAGATCAGGCATTTATCCGTCAGGAGCTGAAAAAACGTTCTCTGGCTGCCTTTGTCAGTGACGGCGCTATCCTCCCCAGGGAAAGCGGCATCTCTTCACGCCCGATGAAAAACTCTGTTCCTTTTGTTTCTCCGGAAAGCCTGAGGGTTTCCATGGAGCTGCCCCACAGAGGAACCATCACAGGCATGGGCATTCCCTGCGGCATCACATTGATCGTAGGTGGTGGCTACCATGGCAAATCCACCTTACTTAACGCACTGGAGCTGGGAATTTACGATCACATTTCCGGCGATGGCCGGGAGTATGTCATTACCGATCCTTCTGCTCAGAAGCTTCGCTCTGAGGACGGCCGTTTTATCAAAGATGTGGACATTTCTCTTTTTATCAACGATCTTCCAAATAAAAAAGACACCCTCTGCTTTTCTACAGAGGATGCCAGCGGCAGCACTTCACAGGCTGCCGGTATCGTGGAAAGTATGGAGGCCGGAAGTAAAGTCTTTCTCCTTGACGAGGATACCTCTGCCACCAACTTTATGGTCCGTGATTCCTTCATGCAGCGGGTGATCTGCCGGGAAAAGGAGCCCATCACTCCATTTCTGGAACGTGCCCGGGATCTCTATGAAAAGGCAGGGATCTCCACTATCCTGGTTGCTGGAAGCTCCGGAGCTTTTTTCCATATTGCGGATACTGTGATCCAGATGGATAATTATCATCCGGTGGACATCACAGCAGTCACCAAAAAGCTCTGTCAGGAATATCCTCTCTCAGACATTGAGGCCCCTGCATTCCGCCTTCCGGAAAGCCATCGCATCATGACCAGGGCCAAAGTGGCTCCATCCCGCCACAGCCGTCCCGGACAGCCGGAAAGACTGAAAACCAAGGTTCACGGCAAAGATGGCTTTTCTCTTGGAAAAACCGAAGTGGATCTCCGCTATGTGGAGCAGCTGATCGACTCCGAGCAAACTGCATCCCTAGCGTTGCTTCTGAAATATGCCTGCGAACATCTCATTGACGGAAAACGTTCTCTGCCGGAGATCATCACTTATCTGGATACTCAGCTGAAAAGGCAGGGATTGTCCTTCTTCTCGGAAGGCTCTTATATTCCATGCGGTTATGCCATGCCCAGGATCCAGGAAATATATTCCTGCTTTAACCGCTATCGCAGGCCGTAGCTGTGCCTGAAGCTGTATATCCAATAAATCTCAGACAACAAAAAAACGCTGCCGATAAACATTGGAAATCTTTATCTCCTCTGTCATTCGGCAGTTTTTTTCTGCAATGCAAAACCACCGTCCTGTCGGCTCTGTCTTGCCAATGGAACGGTGGTTTATCTTCATACATATTTTAGGGAAAGGAAAGAGTTTTTCTTAAGAGCTTCTGTTCTCTTAAGATGTTTATATCATACAGGATAAATGTGAGAGAAATTTGTACAATTTCTAATAAATTTATAAAATTTATTAACGAAGTCTAATCATTTTCCAAAATAATCCTGCTGATCATTATTTACCATGGTCTTCCAGAAAAATCCGAAATATTACAGCCGTTTCTTTCGCTTTTTAGTCGTGTCTCTGCTCTTTGTTATCATATGTCTCACAGAATCTAGCAGCAAAAGCCGGCGGCTCCTGATGCGCATACAAATGAGAAATATCTCCAAAAGAGCTCATACGGAAGGACGCGATCCCTTTTCGCCTCTCCTCTGTAACAATGGTGCTCACCGATGACGGCGCCGCACAGAAATTCTGCAGCATCACCAGCGGAGAGATACTGAGAAGATAGCTGATGAGTACACAGCTTACACCGAAATGGCAGAAAAACACAAGCGTATCTTCATTGGCTTTTTCTGCTCTGTAATAATGTCCTTCCCGCACATAGCCATGCTCTGCCAGAACTTTATCAAAATTCTGTGTGACCCAGTCATACTCTTCTTTCATTTTTCCCTCTCGCAGGATGTCATTATCCCACCAACGGTCAAAGCTGTAGAAATTTTCAATCTTCGTCCAGTCCTGGGGAAGCCAGTCCCAGGGAATGATCTTTTCCCCATGAAAATCCGGTCTTCTGATCTTTACGTCGAATTCTCTCAGCCACTTGCATTCTGTAGCTGTTCTTCCGTTTTTCTTCAGTGTGCAGGATGCGGTATCCTTTGCTCTTCCAAGCGGAGAAACATAAAAATCCCTGACATCAAGAGCTGCGATCTTTTCAGAAAGAAATTCCGCTTCCTTCCAGCCCTTTTCGGTCAGGGAATCTATTGTGTAATCCGGGTCTCCATGTCGTATAAAAAGTAATTTCATCTTTTGGTATCCTCCATTTCATAACCTGGATTTCCATTATATTCTTATTTTTTCAGTTGTCAATTCCTGATAGCTTCTGCTGCTGGGATCAAACCTGATCCGCAGTTTCTCCATGGAGCACAGCCTGCTGCTCCCTCAGCTCATAAACTGCCTTTTTCAATGCCTGAAAGCTCTCCTCACTGATTATGTGCTCGATCCTGCAGGCATCATGAATCGCTGTTTTTTCCTGGACTCCCAGTATCATCAGCCAGGAAGAGATCAGCTGATGACGTTCATATACCTTATCGGCAATCTTATGTCCGTCCTCTGTTAGACGGATATCTCCGTTGTCGGCTACTGTGATGAGATTTTTCTGGCGAAGATTCTTCATGGCAACACTGACACTCGGTTTCTTAAAGCCCATCTCTGCCGCGATATCCACAGCTCTTACAAGAGAACTCCTGTTTCCAAGGATCAGGATCGTTTCCAAATAATCTTCAGATGATTCATTTGATCTCACGTTATTTACACCTCCCTCGGTTTGTTAAAACTAACCAAGTTAATCATAACATACTTTAGGAGAATGAGCAATGGTTTTTAATGCTTTCTGTTTAGTTCTGCCTCAATTGCCAGAAGGCACTGGCTGGAACATATCTGCAGAATTCTAGAAATTTCCAGGAGTTTTTCCCTGGAGCAGTTTCCCCGGAGCAGTTCACAATATCCCTGAAATTTCATCTGTACCAGGATATGTACCAGCTCGTGATCAACTTCTTGTCCACATTCCTTTTGAAAACGTTCATTAAGGATCTGCTCCATTTTCGTACAGGCATCCTCACGGAAATTCACATATCTGGTACCTTCAGCTCCATCTATGAGGATTTTTGCGATGTCCCTGTTTTCCCAGATAAATTCCATAAGTATCCTGTCATATTCTTCCGGATGCAGTTGTTTTTCCTGATCCGTAAAGTCTCCCATGATCCGCTTCAGATCCTCTACCGTCTCTTCCACGATTTCTTCAAAAAGAGCTGCTTTACTTTCAAAAAAGAAATATAGCGCTCCCGTAGTCACATCTGCTTTTTTGCAGATCGCACGAAGAGAAGCCTTCAGAAATCCCCTGTCTCTGAATTCTTCCTTCCCCGCTTCCAGAAGTCTGCTCCGCACAGCATTTTCTGATTTTTCCATATTTTACGCACTCCATCATTTTTCCTGCATTCCGCTTTGCAGGAAAATTCCGCTTATTTCTGACCAGCTGTTAATTTTTTAGCAATCTGATCTTACTGATATTTTACCTTAAATCGCTGAAAAAAGAAAGTATTTTGTACCCCGTGTCAATCTGTCATCGGGGAATCTCCACGGTCTGTAACGATTTCATAGCCTACAGACTCCACACGTCTGGTAAGGCACCCTCTGCACTCTGCTGCTTCCTCGCCTGTACAGATCTTGTTATCATAAAGCTCATACTGTTTACGGTTCTTCACCGGAGAAAGATTGGGCATTACTACATTTGCACCCGCCTGAAAACCCTTTTCCCTGCCTCTGGGGTCCAGGGTCCCCAGTGCTGTGGTTGCCGGAAGAAGTACCTGTGGAAGCAGGATCCGGATGACAGACAGCAGAAACAGTGTCAGGTCCACACTTCCTGCCGGTTCCTCTGCAAATTTCGTATCATGGTGCGGGACAAATGGTCCGATCCCCACCATATGCGGATTCAGGTCTTTAAGAAAAACAAGGTCTTCCGCCAGATACTCCAGCGTCTGTCCCGGCGCACCTACCATAAATCCGGCACCTATCTGATATCCCAGTTCCTTCAGGGTATAAAGACACTGTTTACGGTTTGCAAGACTTAAACTCTCCGGATGAAGATAACGATAATGTTCCTCACTGGCCGTCTCATGACGGAGTAAATAGCGGTCTGCTCCGGCATCTTTAAATCTCTGATAGCTTTCTTTTGATTTCTCCCCAATGGATAGCGTGATCGCACAGTCCGGATATCCCTGTTTGATGGGCCGGATGATGTCAACCATCCGGTCATCATTAAACCATGGGTCTTCCCCTCCCTGGAGCACAAATGTCCGAAATCCCAGCTCATAGCCATTCTCGCAGCACTGCAGGATTTCTTCCTTTGTAAGGCGGTAACGGCTGGCATTCCTATTAGAACGGCGGATCCCGCAGTAATAGCAGTCATTTCTGCAGTAATTGGTAAATTCTATCAGACCTCTTGTATATATTTTATTTCCAAAATATTTTTTCTGTATACGGACAGCCTCTTCCCGAAGCAGACGAACCGTATCCGGATCCTGGTATAAGTGCAGAAGTTCCGGATATTCTTCCTTTGTCAGCTGTCCTTCTTTTATAAATTTTTCAACGATCCCCATACTTTATCTGTCCTTCTCTTTTATTTACAAAACTATCTGTAAAAAATATTTTATCACAAAAAAACAGATATTGCACAATATAAGTATACATGCAATATCTGTTCTTACAGAATGGTTACTGTTCATTCCGTTCTCAGTAACACAGAATGATCCAATTTTTATTTAATAAGATCCTTTACAACCTCACCGGCAATGATCAGTCCCACTACGGAAGGCACAAAGGCATTACTTCCCGGTACCTGACGTCTCTGAGTACATTTTCTTTCTGTTCCCGGAGGACAGATGCAATGAGACTTGCAGCTGATCGCCATATCATCAATTGGAGTCATTGGCTTCTCCTGTGAGTAAACCACCTTCAGTTTTTTGATTCCTCTTTTTTTCAGTTCACGGCGCATGACCTTTGCAAGGGGACAGACGGACGTTTTATAAATATCTGTCACTATAAAACCTGTTGGATCCATCTTATTTCCGGCCCCCATAGAGCTGATGATCGGTGTTCTTGAAGCCTTTGCCTGCTCTACGAGCATCAGCTTTCCGGTTACAGTGTCGATCGCATCGACTACATAATCATACTGGGAAAAATCAAAGGAATCCGCTGTCTCCGGCACATAAAATGTTTTGTGGATATTTACAACTGCATCCGGATTAATTTCAAGAATACGTTCTCTGGCCACGTCAACTTTATATTTTCCTACGGTCTTTCTTGTTGCGTAAATCTGGCGATTGATATTGGTGAGGCATACTTTATCATCATCAATGAGATCCAGGGTACCTACGCCACTTCTGACCAGTGCTTCCACCGTATATCCGCCAACACCGCCAATTCCGAATACTGCAACTCTGGAATTTTTCAGCTTTTCCATTCCTTCTTTTCCGATTAATAATTCTGTTCTTGAAAACTGATTCAGCATTTTCTGACTTCTCCTTATATTCTTTCCATGTATATTTATACTGACAACGGATATATTTTTTATATCTGTCCGATTTGTTTTACAACTGTCAGGATTCTATCATGGGAAAATAGCCTTGTCAATATCCCTACCAATAAGCTAGGAATATTTTCCCGTTTTCATCAATAAATTTTATGATACAAAAAAAGATCCCTAAAAAGGAATCTTACTGATACTGCGGGTAGCCGGACTTGAACCGGCACGGAGTTGCCCCCGAGAGATTTTAAGTCTCTTGTGTCTGCCTATTCCACCATACCCGCATATTCAATTAATTTGTTCAAAAATGGGGCCTATAGGGCTCGAACCTATGACCCTCTGCTTGTAAGGCAGATGCTCTCCCAGCTGAGCTAAGACCCCAAATATGAACGACCCAGAAGAGACTCGAACTCTCGACCTCCGCCGTGACAGGGCGGCGCTCTAACCAACTGAGCCACTGGGCCATACAAAATATAAAACTTTTAAAATGGACCTTCGGGGACTCGAACCCAGGACCGACCGGTTATGAGCCGGTTGCTCTAACCAACTGAGCTAAAGGTCCAAAAAGCCGATGATCGGACTCGAACCGATAACCTGCTGATTACAAATCAGCTGCTCTGCCAATTGAGCCACATCGGCGTATTAAACACCAAATGTTGAATCGAGTCAATGAATATCCAGTTTAGTTTTAAGTGACTCCAAGGGGATTTGAACCCCTGTTACCGCCGTGAAAGGGCGGTGTCTTAACCGCTTGACCATGGAGCCATATTTCTTTTTTATGTTTCGCTGTTTTGTATTTCCCTCAGCGACGAGTTAAATAATACCATACCTTTTTTATAATTGCAAGCTTTTTTTTGAAAAATTTCAATTTTTTTTACAAAGCCGGAAAACAGGCCGAAAAGCCTTATAAAATGGGCTTTCCAAGGGTTTGTATTTCCTTTCTCAAACCCTACCCGGGAAAATTTTTTCTGTTTTTTTCAAACATTGACATTATTTTTTCTCTGTATATAATTGAAAGTATGATGACTTAAAAAATCATATGAAAGGATGACAATAATGAAAGTTTTATTACTCAACGGCAGTCCTCGCAAAGAAGGCTGCACTTATACAGCTCTTACAGAGATCGCAGAAACCTTAAAGAAGAACGGTGTGGAGGCAGAAATCTTCCAGGCCGGGGATCCTTCTCAGGAAAACGTTGCTGACGCAGCTGCCATTATGAAAGAGGCTGACGCCCTTATTGTTGGTTCTCCGGTTTACTGGGCTTCTCCTTCCGGACAGATCATCGAATTCATGGATAAATTCGCTTCCAAGGCCGGAAAGGATATGATCCACAAGCCTGCCGCAGCTGTTGCTTCCGCAAGACGTGCCGGTACTACTGCTACTCTGGATGTTCTGATCAAATACTTTACCTATCATCAGATGCCTGTCGTGTCCGGAAACTACTGGACAATGGTTCACGGCAATACCCCGGATGACGTCAGAAAAGACGCTGAAGGCCTCCAGATCATGCGTACGTTAGGCAATAACATGGCATGGCTGTTAAAATGTATTGAAGCCGGTAAAAAGGCCGGTATCGACGCTCCGGAGACAGAGCAGAAGATCATGACTAATTTCATTCGATAAGCCAGAATTTCTCTGTCATAGCTTTATAAATTTATTGATTATCTCTAACAGTCAATATTTCTATTTGTAGTTACAAAAATAAACGTGCAGATATAAATATATCTTATTTATATTTATATCTGCACGTTTTTACATCCTTATCCTGTCACAGATCAAGCATAAAAAAATCCCATAAACTTTACATTTACAGGAAACAAAAAAACTCCCCCTGTTGGACTCGAACCAACGACACTGCGGTTAACAGCCGCATGCTCTACCGACTGAGCTAAGGAGGATTACTTAAATATTTAATTAAGGTTTGTACCTTAAAAACTACATACATGCTTGTTGATCGTTAATCAAACTCTTGAATCAATTCTTAACCTGCGTTTCTTGGTCAAGCCCTCACCCGATTAGTAACAGTCAGCTCCATGTGTTACCAC
>NZ_RCXU01000033.1:0-28069 GCF_004167315.1 Blautia sp. aa_0143 | reverse complement strand
TCCGGTGAGGAGTTATTTGTTTATAGGTAACAAAAAATGCCGTATTTATGCGGCTTGTGGCGTTTCGCAAACGCCTAATTATATATTTGTCTTGAGAGGAGGGAGAGAATGGAAAAGAACCAAAAGTCACACATTATGGAACTTGGGTGTTAGATAAAGAAAAAGATATTAAAATTGAATGTTATGTAATGGATAATGAGGAAAGAGTTTTATCATTACGAGGAGCAGCAAGAACAATTGGACTTACTGGTAATGGAAGCCAGGCACTTGCAAGAAATTTAAATGCTCAATGGATAGCACCTTATCTAAGCGATAAATTAAAAAATTGGTTAGAAAAAGCAAATCGAAATGAGTTGCCTACATATAAAGGAGTTCGAGGACGTAAATTTTTACCTTTTGAAGCCTCATTATTTGTGGATTTATGTACTGCATATATAGACGCTATGCACGATGGAGTGCTTCAAACGGAGAAACAAGTGCAGACGGCTAAAAAATTATATGCAATTATGACTGCATTTGCTAAAACGGGCCTTGTGGCAGTTATTGATGAGGTTACAGGATATCAGGCTGACAGGGATAGAGATGCACTTCAGAAAGTACTAGAAGCTTATATAAGTGAAGAGTTATTGCCATGGGCCAAAAGATTCCCAGATGAGTTTTATAAACAAATGTTTAGATTGAAAGGATGGGAGTATAAAGGTAAAGCGAAGACACCATATGCAGGTAAACTTACTAATGATTATATTTATCATTACTTACCCCAAGGCGTATTAGAAGAATTGAAAAGCAAAACACCAAAAAGTCGTGCTGGAAATAGAACTAATAGATTTCATCAACATTTAACAGAAGATACGGGTCTTCCTAATCTGGATAAGCAATTGCAACAAACTATTGCGTTGATGAAAGCGTCAGATACATGGGATGAATTTGAGAAATTATTTAAGAAGGCAATGGGTGAACCGGTGCAATTAGAGTTAGATATTGCAGAAGATAAATAGTGATAACACAATCATGATAACAAATTGATAACACCGTTCAGTACAGTTTGTGGACTTTGGACAGTGGAACACATATTAAACCAGATAGAACCATAATTCCTATACAAAAGTGTATAGTGACAAGATTTTATTTGCGAGTTTGAGTAAAGGCAAATGTTTGTTCGCAAACCTCATTATTCAGTTTTTTGTAAAAATGAATAATCTATACACTTTAAGGTTCTGAATCTACATAGTAGGTTCGGAGCCTTATTTTTGTGGGAGAAGAGAGGTTTTGTGAGCAAATATGGTTCACTTTTACTGGATAATAGAAAGTGCGAAAAAGTGGATAATGGAGTGTGTGAATGAACATAGTGTTTTTTCTAAAAGTGATTTTTGGGAAAATTGAAATCCGTCAGAAACCGCATAAATAAAGGCTTTACAGGAGCAGGCTTGAAAATCCCCAAAAGTGAAAATAGGAAAAATCCATGTTTTTGGGAAGAAAAACTCTCTTTTTGGGAAAGAACTCTTCGTTTTTGGGAAATACATTTCTCTTTTTTTCAAAATGTATTTTTCCTTTTGGGGAAGAAAAAGTTCTTATTTTTCTGGAATAAAAAATGCGAGTGCAATTTTGAAACGTATGAGATTTTCAGGAACAGAACAAGGCATTTTGGGGAGTGACGTTCTCTTTTTGGGAAAGGAGAAGCACTATGCGGAAAAAGAATTACAAGCTAAACAATAGGAGAAAAATATGGGAAAAGAAAATGGAAAGAATGTAGGATTCCCTGAGAATTTTGTCTGGGGTGCAGCAACGAGTGCATATCAGATCGAAGTTGCAGTAAAAGAAGATGGCAAAGGTGAACACATCTGGGATGTGTATACAAAAGAACCTGGGAAAGTATATTCCGGCCACACCGGCGAAGTGGCATGCGACCATTATCACAGATATAAAGAAGATGTTCAGTTAATGAAAGAAATGGGCCTGAAAGCTTATCGCTTTTCCATCGACTGGTCACGGGTTTTACCAGATGGATTTGGGAAGGTGCATGATCCAAACAGAATTGATTTTCTTGCAAGATATTTACAGGAACTGAAAAAGGCAGCAGAGGAAGTAGATATCAGAGGATATTTCCAGTGGTCTTTGATGGATAATTTTGAATGGGCAAAGGGTTACTCAGACAGATTTGGACTTGTATATGTAGACTACAGGAACCAGCAGAGAATTATGAAAGATTCAGCATTCTGGTATAAACACGTGATAGAAACAAATGGAGTCGAATTATAAAAAGAAGAGACCGGATATGAAGATCCATCTTTTTGCGATCTGATGTGGAAAATCTGGAGAAGAATCATTAGGTCCGGCAGAAGTATTGAAGCTTCATGAGGTTTCAGTAAAAGAATTCCAGACGCTTGTGGCAACAGGGGAAGTGAAGCATGTTGCAGGCCTTGCAGCGTGGGCACGCTGGATGAGCAGAGAAGATGAAAAATAATGGAATATCATGGACTGGTGTCTTATAACACGGACAAATATCAGGAAGATCATGTATCCTGGTGGGACTGTGTCGATGTGATCTCTTCCAGCGGATATTATCCAATTGATCAATGGGAGCAGGAACTGGATCGTATCGAAAAAACCGTCTTAAAATATAGGAAACCATTTTTCTTCGCCGAAGCGAGATGTATGTCGCGAAAAGGTTCCGGGATGATTCCGAATAACCGGGAATTGCAGGGAGAACTTCTCCTGGAAGAACAGTGTGAATGGTATCGCGCAATGTTTGAGGCCTGTAAGAAACGACCATGGCTTCGTGGCTTTGCTTTATGGGAGTGGGCACCGAAGCTGCCTTCTGCTTCCGAGGCATGGAAGGACGACAGCTATGAAATATGTGAGAAACCGGTGCAGGAGATAATAAAGAGATTCTATGAGCATGAGGCAGGAACCCCATTAATGTAATATTTGTAAAGGAAAAAGAACAGTCTGTTTTGATGGGATTAATTTCTGTTATGACAGATTGTTTTTTCTATTCCATTATCAATAGTTGATTTGCGGAAAAACATCGAAATATATGTGTCGTGAGGAGAAGTTTATGCTGTATATAATACTATTAGCTGAGCTATATGGACATATGTCAAAAATATTATTGACATATGCCTTTTATAGAACTATTATATAAGAAAAGCAAGAAAGGAGCAGTTTATGCCGAGACCAGTAAAATGCAGAAAAGTTTGCCATTTCCCCGATGTTTTAGAATTCTTTCCGGCAGATGATACTGAGAAAAAAACACCTATTGTTCTGACGGTAGATGAGTATGAAACCATCCGTCTTTTGGACAAGAAAGGTTATAGTCAGGAGCAGTGCGCAGCATCTATGCAAGTCGCAAGAACAACCGTTCAACGAATTTATGAGATTGCCAGGAAGAAAATAGCAGATGCACTCATTGATGGATATCCGCTTAAAATTGAAGGTGGAGATTTCAAAATCTGTGATGGTCAGAGCAGTAATTGTGGACTTGGAGGATGTTACAAGCAGGAGCTTCATCAAAAATATGCAGCGGAAAAAGGAGAAGGTATCATGAGAATAGCAGTAACGTATGAAAATGGACAGATTTTCCAGCACTTTGGACACACAGAGACATTTAAGATTTACGATGTAGAGGAAGGAAAAGTAGTACATTCAGAAGTAGTAGATACGAATGGAAGCGGACATGGCGCATTGGCAGGAGTTCTTAAAGCATTGAATGCAGATGTTTTGATCTGTGGCGGAATCGGAGGCGGCGCACAGACAGCGTTAGCGGCAGCCGGCATTAAACTTTTCGGAGGAGTTTCCGGAGATGCGGATGAAGCAGTAGAAGCTTTTATCAATGAAACACTGGAGTATAATCCGGATGTGAAATGTTCTCATCACGAGCACAGCCACGGGGAAGGACATACATGTGGCGAGCATGGATGTGGAAGCCATAGCTGTCATTAAGAAAAATAGCAAAAAATAATAATACAAAAGAATGTGTCAAGGTAATGGAGAAAGGCAACTGTTGACTTTTGCTTTTTAGCGTGCTAAAATCAAGAGTGTAGAAAAACAAAGACGTTTTGCAGTCATTATTGCAAAGCGTCTTTTTATTTTATCAGCAGTGATAAAGAGTGTGCGGTAAACAGATAATACAGAAAAGGAAGAATGCTTTATGAAAGAATTGTTATTTTTGCTTGTATTGTTTGTTTCTAATGTTATTCAGGCTATCACAGGGTTTGCCGGTACGGTATTGGCGATGCCGCCTTCCGTTTATTTGCTTGGGCTGGATCATGCAAAGGTGGTCCTGAATGTTATGGCCTGGCTGTCCGGACTGATGATCGCAGTGACCGGATATCGACATATAAACTGGAAAGAATTGCTTAAGATGTCTGCGGTCATGTTGGTTGGAATGTTTGCAGGGATACAGATCTGCCGGATCGTGAAATCTGAAAATATTCTTCTGACAATATATGGAATCATAATCGTCGTAGTTGCATTAAAGAATCTGTGCATCCATACAGAGAAAAAACTTCCGGATCTCATTTTGTGGATAGTTCTGATCCTGGCAGGGATAATTCATGGTATGTTTGTATCAGGAGGGGCTTTACTTGTGATCTATGCAACACAGGTACTGAAAGAAAAAGAAGAATTTCGTGCGACAGTGGCCCCTGTATGGGTGGTGCTGAATTTTTTTCTGATGGTTACCCAGTTCAGGAGCGGCCTGGTTGGAACGGCAGATATTCGACTGATCTGTATCAGTATCCTGCCATTACTTATAGCTACATGGTTAGGTAAAAAGCTGGTATGTAAAGTATCTCAGAAGGTATTTCTGAATCTGACTTATATACTGCTTCTGATATCTGGAGTATCTTTGATCGTCTGATGCAGTTGATCACAGGAAGCTGCGGTGGAGAAAGGTGTATAAATATGGCAGTAACATTGCGTGAGATCATAAAACAGGTACAGCATCTGGAGATGAAGCTGGTAGCAGGTGAGACAGGACTGGATCATGAAGTGTCATGGACGCATATGGTAGACAGCGACACGATTTCTGCATTTCTGCAGGGACAGGAGCTTACTTTTACAACTGGATTAGGACTGAATGAAAATCTGACTCTTCTTCGTCTGGTAAAGGAAGTATGGCGAAACAAAGCCAGTGGGATCGTGATCAATACAGGGCCTTATATCAGTGAGATCGGACAGGATGTTATTGATTTTGCAAATGAAAAGGGATTCCCGGTATTTGAAGTACCGTGGAGGGTTCGAATGGCTGAAATCATGCGGATCATATGTTTTGCAATAACAAAAGAGCAGCAGAACGCAATTGAGGTTGCGACGGCACTGAACAATGCCTTTTTATGTCCGTCCCAGGAAGAACTGTATGTTTCGGCACTGATGAGAAAAGGGTATTTTACAGACAGTGCATATACGGTTGTGAATGTGTGTGTTCTGGAAGACAATGATCGTGTAACAGGAACAAGGTTAGAGCAGATTTTATCTAAACTGAGCAGTCATATCCGCTGTAATTATAATGGGATTTTGTATTGTGCCCAGGATAAGCAGATCCTTCTGGTTTTGTGTGATTATTCTGATGAAGCATGCAGAAAAACTACAGAGAGGATTTTTCAGATACTATGCAGGATGGTATGTCAGAAGGAACAGATTTTTGTAAGTGTAAGTAAGCAGATTTCCGGGATCAGGCAGATTTATAAGAGCTATCAGTTTGCGGAAAAAATGTCTGATCTATTATGTGTCTGTCAGGTTCCGGGCGAGCAAAGCACAGATGGCGGAAAGATTATTTTTTACAAAGATCTTGGGATTTACAGGGTACTGCTCACACTTACAGATAAGGAAGCAATAAAAGAATATCTGGCAGATACAGTAGCTCCATTGTATGAATATGATGAGATGAACCACTCAGATCTGGTCAGAGTACTTCAGTGCTACCTGGCTAACGACTGCAGTGTCAAAAGTGCGTCACAGGAATTGATCGTACATCGAAATACAATTAATTATAAGCTTGGAAAGGCTGCTGAGATACTTGGAAAAAATCTTTCTGATTTTGATGTGCGTTTTCAGCTGAGGCTGGGTTTCCTGTTATATCAGATGAATGAAATGTAAAAGGAAAATGCGGCAGTAGAATAATAACGATTGTGCTGCAGCACAAAAATAATTGGATAGATGTCTATTGCAGACAGCCAGTGTCGAGAGTAATATATGACTCAGATAAGACAAAGGCGTCTGGTTCACAAATGAATGTGGGCCGGGCGCTTTTCTTATTCTACAACAAATAATAAGTTTGTTTACCGCAAAAATGAACAATATTTAAAACTGAATTACAGATAAAGAGGAGGAAGTTATTATGAGTTTAACAGGAAAAGAAGTAGCACAGATGCACAAAGATTATGTGATGCAGTCATGGGCAAGATCAGGAGCAGATACTTTACCGGTAGAAAGAGCCGAGGGAATTTATTTTTACGATTATGATGGAAAAAAATATGCAGATATGGCTTCGCTTCTGGTGTGTTCCAACCTCGGACATGAGCTTCCGGAGATCGTTGAAGCGATCAAGGAACAGGCTGATAAGATGTGCTTCATGGCACCGGCATATGCATCCGAGCCTAAGAGCATGCTGGCAAAAATGCTTGTAGAAGCAGCAGGAGCAGATACATACAAGAGAGTTTTCTTCACAAATGGTGGAGCAGAATCTAATGAGAATGCTATAAAAATGGCACGTATGGTAACCGGAAGAACCAAGATCTTTTCCTGCTACAGAAGCTATCATGGAGCTACACTTGGAGCATCCAATGCTTCCGGTGACTGGAGAAGATATGCAGCAGAGATCGGTGGTGCAAATGGGTTCGTACACTTTATGAACCCTCAGATGTATCGTGACGGATATACAAAAGGAGTTGATGATGCAGAGGTAACGAAAAAATATCTGGATGCGCTGGATCTGCAGCTCAGATATGAAGGCCCCGGAAATGTGGCAGCGATCCTGATGGAGTCTATAGTAGGTGCAAACGGTGTCATTCTTCCTCCAGACGGATATATGGAAGGTGTCCGTGCACTTTGTGACAAATATGGAATCCTTCTGATCTGTGATGAGGTTATGGCAGGATTTTACCGTACAGGAAAAATGTTTGCATTTATGAATTTTGACATGAAACCGGATATCATTACATTTGCAAAAGGTGTTACCTGTGGTTATGTACAGCTGGGCGGATGTATTGTAAGTAAAAAGGTTGCGGAGTATTTTGAGAAAAATGTTCTTCAGTGCGGACTTACTTACAGTGGACATACACTTGCATGTGCAGCTGGTGTAGCAGCAATGAAATATTATAAAGAACACGACATCGAGGGCCATGTAGCTGAGATGCACGAGATCGTTGCTCCGTTTATGGATGAGATGGTAAAGAAGCATAAATGTATTGGTGAAGCAAGATGTATCGGTTTGTTCGGTGCACTTGAAGTAGTCAAGAATAAAGAAACCAGAGAACCGATGCAGGAATACGGCGTACCCGGACCGGTAATGCCGTGGATATTTGCAGAATTAAAAAAACGTGGCTTTGCAACCTTCGGACGTGAGAACTTTATTGAAATCTGTCCGCCACTGATCATCACGAAAGAGGAGCTGGAAGAGTATCTCCCGATCCTTGATGAAGTGCTTACAATGGTCGATGAAAAATTTTGTGACTGATAAAGCAGGAGGTAGCCTATGAACTGGGATTATCTACAGCCGGTAAAAATTCATTTCGGCAAAGGCAGAGTAAAAGAAATCAAAGAAATAGCCAGAGAGCTTGGCTGCAAAAGAGGCCTTCTGGTGGCAGGACCGTTTTTCTTTAAAAGCGGTCTTGCCGAAAAGGTCATAAAAGAGTCAGAAGGAATGATCGTTGCTTCTTTTGGAGATGTTTCTCCAAACCCGGACGTTGCAGAGGTAGATGCCTGTGCGGAAGTGATCCGGCAGAAAAATATCGGATTTGTGGTAGCACTGGGTGGAGGCAGTCCCATGGATTGTGCCAAAGCAGCTGCCAGTGTAGCTCTGACTCCGGATTCCATCCGTAAGTATCATGGAACCGGAGTAGCAATGCCGGAGAAACATCTTCCACTGATCGCAGTTCCTACGACTGCAGGAACAGGAAGTGAAGTGACCTGTGTATCAGTTCTTTCGGATCATGCAAATGGAAAAAAAGCGCCGATCGTATCAGAGGGATTTTATCCGGCAGCAGCTATCATTGATCCGGAACTTACTTATACAATGCCACCGCAGGTTACGGCAGGAACAGGAATTGATGTTCTTTCCCATGCGATCGAAGGCTATTGGAGCAAAGGTCATCAGCCGATCTGTGATGTACTTGCGATGCATGCAGCAGAACTGGTATTCAAATATGTTTACAGAGCATACAGGAAGCCAGATGATGAGGAAGCAAGGGAGAAAATGTGCGAAGCATCTTTGATCGCAGGATTGGCGTTTACTTTACCGAAAACTACTTCGTCCCATGCGTGTTCATTTCCATTGACCAATATTTATCACATCCCGCATGGCGAGGCGTGTGGCCTGACCCTGGATTATTTTATAAGAATCAATGCAAAAGGCGAAGGTGGTGAACGTGTAGAGGAATTTGCCAGAAGGATTGGATTCAAAGATGCAGAAGAGATGGCGGATGCAGTTCTTGAATTAAAGAAAAAAATGGGATTGCGGTGTGATCTGAAGGATCTGGAGCTTGATGATGATCAGATTGCGGAGCTGGTTCGTATCAGCAGACATCCGAACCTTTATAACAATCCGGTGGAGATCACAGACGAGATGCTGGATGAGATGTATCGATATCTGGCCGGAAAGTGAAAGATTTTGATTGAATATTGAAAAAAATAATGATAATATAGAGAGAGACGATGGAGTCCGGATACTTTGGTATCTGGGCTCTTTTTGTATTTATGGATGGGAGATGAAGGATTATGAAACTGATCACAGCAATCGTAAGACCTGAGAAAGTGATGGACGTCATCAAAGCACTGGAGCAGGAAGGATATTTTGCTTTTTCAAAATGGGCAATTTCAGGAAGAGGTAAGGAAAAAGGAATTCAGGTAGGGGATGTCCTTTATCAGGAAATGGCAAAAAACATGCTGTATATTACTGTTGGGGACAAAGAAAAAGATGAGGTTGTAGATATTATCATTAACAGTGCAAAGAGTGGGCAGTATGGACATTATGGTGATGGAAAAATTTTTGTTTCCGATATCAGTGAGGCATATACGATCAGTGAAGAAACCAGAGAAGATGATGATGAATGATATGCTTGATGAAGCAGGAGGATATATATGGGTGAAAGAAATAAAAGAACAAAATTAAAAAAATCCATGGGACCTGGTTCAATCTGGGCAGTTGCAGTCGGTTCCATCATTGGATGGGGATGTTTTATACAGGGTGGTCTCTGGACAGAACGTGCAGGTGGACCGCTCCCGCTGTTTCTGGGATTTCTGGCAGGCGGTCTTTTAATGATCGTGGTAGGCTACAGCTATTCTTATATGATCGCAAAATTCCCGGTAGCGGGTGGTGAATTTGCCTATGCATATAAAGGCTTTGGAAGAACTGCTTCGTACATATGCGGATGGATGCTGTCGCTTGGATATCTGTCTATTGTAGCTTTGAATGCAACGGCACTTCCGGTATTGGCATCCTATATTTTTCCTGGAGTCTTTAACAGAGGTTACCTGTATACAATTGCAGGATATGATGTATATATGGGTGAAGTCGGATTATCCCTGTTCTTTATCATACTTTTTGGGATCATGAATTACAAAGGTGCGAAATCTGTAGGAAATCTTCAGCTTGCGATGGTCCTTATCATGTGTGCAGCGGTTGTTGTATCAGTCATTGGTGTGATCGCAACAGGACATTTTGATGCTTCAAACTTGCAGCCGGCATACGGAGCCGAAGGCAAGTCTCTTGGAAGCGGTTTTGTATCTATCCTGGCATTGGCTCCGTTCCTTTATGTAGGATTTGACTGTATTCCACAGGCGGCAGAAGAATATGATTTTCCACCACAGAAGTGCAAAATGCTGATCATTTCAGCATTGATCGTAGGTGCTTTGATCTATGGTGCAATGGCACTGGTGACAGATTGTGTTGTTCCCTGGCAGCAGGTTCTGACTATGACAGATGGGAATGGAACTCTTGTAAAATGGCATACAGGTGCAGTTCTTGATCTTGCAATGGGAAAAGTTGGTGTGTGCTTTGTGGCACTGGCAGTGTGCATGGGGATTTTTACCGGTATGAACGGATTCTTTATGACATCCAGCCGTCTTTTATTTGGTATGGCAAGAGCAAAAATGCTTCCGTCAGCTTTTGAAAAGGTTCATCCGGAGCATAAAACTCCGTCCATATGTGTTGGGTTTACCATGATCATCTGCTGTATCTGCCCATTTTTCGGCAGAGAAGTGATCGGCTGGGTTGTAGATATGTGTTCCGTAGGTACTGCGTTCGGATATTTCTTTACCTGTGCAGGTGCTTATATTCTTCTGAAAAAATATGGCGATGATACAGATACAAATAAAATCCATCCGGCAGTAGCAATGGGCGGCTGCGTGATCTCTGTTGTAATATTACTGCTTCTGATCGTGCCCGGTTCTCCTGCATTCATGGCTCCACAGTCCTTTGCAGCACTGATCGTGTGGGTGTTGATGGGAGTTACCTTCTATTTTGTTTCAAAGAAAAATTTTGCGAAAGTCACTAAGAGAGAAATGGATTATCTGATTCTTGGAAATGTACAGGTAGTTCGAGGACTGAGAAAAGGAAAAGATCAGGGAAGAGTTGTACAGGGAAATATTGTAGCTGATCAAAGTAATAAATCTTAAAAGGTAATAAAACGGCTGCAGGCCTATAATACTTTCAGGGTAACGGAAAGACTCCCACTCAAAAAATGGGAGTTTTTCTGTTACCGGAGTATCATATTTGCAAGGTGTGATTTATAAAGTATCTTGACAGAGGTACCGATCCTGTTATACTATTAAAACTGATAAAGGGGAGTAACCTACGTTTGGAAATCTGCGTTTGCAGTGTCGTCAGTACGGTGGAAACATCCGGCGCTGCAGGGAAATGGTGAGACTTTTATTGCATTTTTTGTTGTGCAATAAGGGTTTCTTTTTTTATATCCTTTTATCAAAAAAATCCTTTATTGCATAAAAAAATTACAGTTGGTGAATATTTGCAAAAAAGGAGGCAAAGGGAATGAAAGAAATTTATCAGCAGACAGCAGAAGAAGTTCTCGAGCGTGTGGAAAGCAGGGAATCAGGGCTTACCGATGAACAGGTTAGACGGTCCAGAGAGAAGTGCGGATGGAATGAGCTTGCAGAAGGAAAGAAAAAAAGTATTTTGCAGATCTTCTTTGAACAGTATAAGGATTTTCTGGTGCTGATCCTGATCGCATCGGCAGTGATATCCGGTATGCTTGGAGATGTGGAAAGTGCAGCAGTTATCGTGATCGTTATTACGATCAATGCGATTTTGGGAACTGTGCAGACAGTAAAGGCTGAGCAGTCCCTGCAGAGCTTAAAGAAGCTTTCCGGACCGGAGGCAAAGGTATTACGTGATGGTGTGGCGGTACAGCTCCCGGCAAGAGAACTGGTTGTAGGAGATGTGATCCTTCTTGAAGCAGGTGATATGATCCCGGCCGATGGAAGATTGATTGAAAATGCAAGCCTTAAGGTCGATGAAAGTGCCCTTACCGGAGAAAGTCTTGCGGTTGAAAAGAGTATGGACATTATTTTGGAGGAAGCACCGCTTGGTGATCGGACAAATATGCTGTTTTCCGGAAGCTTTGTCACATATGGGCGTGGCAGAGCGGTTGTAACGAATGTAGGAATGCAGACAGAGGTTGGAAAGATTGCGGGACTTCTGAAATCGACTTCGGAAAAACAGACGCCACTTCAGGCGAATCTGGATGATTTTGGAAAGAAGCTTTCTATTCTGATCCTGATATTTTGCGGAATTCTGTTTGCGATCAGTGTATTCCGCGGTGAGAAGATCAGCAGTGCATTTATGTTTGCAGTAGCACTTGCAGTCGCAGCGATTCCGGAAGCTTTAAGTTCCATCGTGACGATCGTCCTTTCTTTCGGAACACAGAAGATGGCAAAGGAGCACGCGATCATTCGTAAGCTTCAGGCTGTGGAAGGTCTTGGAAGCGTATCTGTTATCTGTTCGGATAAGACCGGAACACTCACACAGAATAAAATGACAGTAGAAGATTATTATATTGATGGAAAAAGAATCACAGCAGATGCAATTGATGTAGCAGATCCGGCGCAGAGATGTCTTTTGGACTACAGCATTTTATGTAATGATTCAACAAATGAAAATGGAGTGGAGATCGGAGATCCGACGGAAACGGCATTGATCAATCTGGGCAGCCGGTACGGAATCGAGGCTGCTGGTGTAAGAAAGCTTTATCCAAGGGAAGGAGAGCTTCCCTTTGACAGTGACCGTAAGATGATGTCAACACTTCACAGAATTGATGATGAAAACCGGATGATCGTAAAAGGTGCGGTTGACCGGCTTCTGGAGCTGACAGACAGGATCTGGACAAAGGACGGAGTTCGGGAAATCACAGAAGCAGATAAAGAAAAGATCCGGCGCCAGAATCAGGAATTTTCAATGGAAGGGTTACGGGTACTGGCATTTACCTATCGTGAAATTCCGGAGAAGCATGTATTGACGACAGAAGATGAGAATCATCTGGTATTTCTTGGCTTGATCGCTATGATGGATCCGCCGAGGGAAGAATCAAAGGCTGCAGTTGCAGAATGTATAAAAGCGGGGATCCGGCCGGTCATGATCACGGGAGATCATAAGATCACAGCAGCGGCAATCGCAAAAAGGATCGGGATCCTACATGATCTGTCAGAGGCCTGCGAAGGTGCTGATATTGAAAATATGAGTGATGAGCAGCTGAAGGAATTTGTCCCGAATATTTCTGTGTATGCAAGAGTGTCACCGGAGCACAAGATCCGTATTGTCCGTGCATGGCAGGAGAAGGGGATGATCGTGGCAATGACTGGAGACGGTGTGAATGATGCTCCGGCATTGAAGCAGGCAGACATTGGTGTTGCAATGGGAGTGACCGGAACCGAGGTCGCAAAGGATGCCGCAGCAATGGTGCTTACAGATGATAATTTTGCAACAATTGTAAAAGCAGTGGAAAACGGACGAAATTTATATCAGAATATCAAGTATGCGATCCAGTTTCTTCTGTCAGGAAACTTTGGTGCGATCCTGGCAGTTCTTTGTGCATCCCTTGCAGGACTTCCGGTTCCTTTTGCACCGGTACATCTGCTGTTTATCAATCTTTTGACAGACAGTCTTCCGGCGATCGCGTTAGGCGTGGAGCCGCACAGCAGTGAGGTGATGAATGAGAAACCAAGATCAGCAGACGAGTTAATACTGACAAAGGATTTTCTTGGTAAAATCGGTCTGGAAGGACTGGTGATCGGTATGATGACGATGATCGGATTTTTGACAGGATATCATCAGAATGGTGCACTGCTTGGCAGTACTTATGCCTTCGGAACACTTTGTCTGGCACGTCTGTTCCATGGATTCAACTGCAAATCGGATCATCCGGTTATCTTTACAAAACGTTTCTTTAATAATAAATGGCTTCAGGGAGCATTTGTACTTGGGGCAGTACTTATTACCGTTGTACTGACGGTTCCGGGATTTCATCTCCTGTTTAAAGTAGAGACGCTGGATCTGATGCAGCTTGGCTGTGTATATCTGTATGCGTTTGCAAGTCTTCCGATCATTCAGCTGCTTAAATGGATACGCATGAAATTAAGAAAAAGAGGAGAATGATAGTGGATATAAGTAAAATATCTGTAAAAAAAATCCGAGAGCTTATTGTGTTTACAGCATTTCTTGTGGTTGCCCTGTGGAAGTTTGATGTGGTGCTCGATGTGCTGAAAGAAATATGGGGAATCGCATTTCCTTTTGTACTTGGCGGAGCGATCGCATTTGTGACCAACGTGCCAATGAGCTTTTTGGAAAAGAAAATTTTTGGAAGGGTAAAAAAAGAAAATAAGATAGGTGCAAAACTGGCAAGACCGATAAGTCTGTTCCTTACGATCGTATTTGCGGTTGGCGTGATCGTACTGGTGATGTTTGGTGTGATCCCGCAGCTTACGCGGACAATGGGAACTCTGATGATGAGTATCGCTGATTTTATTCCGCAGATGCAAAGCTGGATCCGGGAATTCTCCCATAATAACCAGGAAATCATGAAGCTGGTAGATCAGGTACAGTTTAATCCGGATCAGGCGATCAAGTGGGGGATAAGCCTTCTTGGAAACGGTGCAGGAAATATGATGAATACCACAATGTCAGCAGTGGGTTCCATAGTCAGTGGATTGGCAACCTTTTTTATTGCTTTTTCATTTGCCTGCTATGTCCTTTTTCAGAAGGAGAAGCTGCATGTGCAGATCCGAAAAGTATTTTTTGCTTTTCTCCCAAAGAAAAAGGCAGATGCTTTTCTTAAAGTCTGTTCTCTGACTTATCGGACATTTGCAAATTTTCTTGCAGGCCAGTGTCTGGAAGCTGTGATCCTCGGCTGTATGTTTGTTGTGATACTGAGTATTTTGAGGATGCCATATGCACTTTTGATCGGAGTTTTGATTGCGTTTACCGCATTGATTCCGATTTTCGGGGCCTTCATCGGGTGTGCGGTGGGAAGCTTTTTGATCTTTATGGTAAATCCGAAACAGGCAATTTTATTTATTATAGTATTTCTGGTGCTGCAGCAGATCGAGGGAAATCTGATCTATCCTCATGTTGTGGGTGAATCCGTAGGACTTCCGTCGATCTGGGTTCTTGCAGCAGTTACGATCGGCGGAAACCTTATGGGAATTGTAGGTATGCTTGTTTTCATTCCGCTGCTTTCCGTATTCTATACTATCTTTCGGGAATTCATATATCTGCGCCTGAAAAAAAAGCATATCAAACAGGTGACAAAGACAGAAATAGAGGAATATACGGCGGAGGAAATTGTAAATAGTGACATATCAGAGGGGAAATGATATGATGGACTTGTATTGGGATAGTTAAGAAAAATCTTATATTTAAGGGGGAGTTACTATGTGGTTTGTGTTTGCCTTGCTGTCTGCTGTATTTGCGGCACTGACCTCCATACTGGCCAAGATAGGTATTGCCGGTGTTAATTCGAATCTTGCAACAGCGATTCGAACGATAGTGGTGCTAGTTATGGCTTGGGGAATGGTTTTCCTCACAAATACCCAGGGCGGGATCGCAGCGATCAGCAAAAAAAGCTGGCTGTTTCTGACCCTTTCAGGTCTGGCAACGGGTGCTTCGTGGTTATGCTATTATCGTGCCCTGCAGATAGGCGATGCATCCAAGGTTGTGCCGATAGACAAGCTGAGTGTTGTGATCACACTGGTACTGGCATTTGTTTTTTTGCATGAGAAATTCACAGCAAAATCGATGATGGGATGTATTTTGATCGGTGTGGGAACATTATTGATGGTTTTGTAAAAAGGCATAAGAAAACTATATACAAAAGGAGAGTGTTATGAAAACACGAAAGAAAATTTCAGCAAGGCTGCTGGCGATCATGCTTATTGCTGCATTGCTACTTCCTCTTGCATGGAATGTCCCGGTGGAAGCAGCCGAGACAAAACAGATCGATGTTTTGTTCAGCCATGATACACATTCGCATTTGAACAGCTTTTCAACCATCGTAGATGGAGAGCAAAAAGAGGTTGGCGGATTTGCAAGGATCAAAACCCTGATCGATGAAAAGAAGCAGGAAGATCCGGACACCCTGGTGCTGGATGGCGGCGATTTTTCCATGGGAACCCTGATCCAGACCGTATACGAAACGGAGGCGGCAGAGCTTCGGATGCTGGGATATCTGGGGTATGATGTGACGACTCTGGGGAATCATGAATATGATTATCGTTCAAAGGGACTGGCAAATATGCTGGAGGCTGCGAAGACTTCTGGTGAGACAGTGCCGGCACTGGTAGTGTGCAACGTGGACTGGGACAGCATGGAGCAGGATGGATTAAGCGATGGTCAGAAGCAGATCCGGTCGGCATTTGAAGCCTACGGTGTGAAGGATTATGTAGTAGTTCAAAAAGGAGATGTAAAGGCTGCAGTAGTCGGTGTGTTCGGTAAGGATGCCCTGGAATGTGCACCGACCTGTGAATTAAAGTTCAAGGATCCGGTTGAGGCCGTAAAACAGACGGTAGAAGAGATCCGAAAAAATGAAAAAGTGGATATGATCGCTTGTGTGTCCCATGGAGGAACCTGGGAGGATGAGAACAAATCGGAGGATGAGATCCTTGCAAAAGAGGTGCCGGATATCGACTTGATCATCAGCGGACATACGCACTCAGAGCTGAAAGAGGCAATTCAGCATGGGAACACATATATCGTATCCTGCGGCGAATACGGAAGAAATCTGGGATCACTTTCCATGACACAGAAACAGGACGGACGGTGGGAGCTGACATCCTATGAGCTGATCCCTGTTTCTGAGGATGTAAAACCGGACCAGGCGACACAGGAACAGATCGATGCCCTGATGGATACGGTAGATAAGAATTATCTTGCCGATTTCGGCTATACAAGGGAAGAGGTTCTTGCTGAAAATGATGTTGAATTCAACAGTCTGGAAGAAATGGGCACGAAGCACGAAGAGTTGAATCTTGGTGATATCATGTCCGATGCATACATATATGCAGTGGAAAATTCCGAGTATTATGATGGTGATCCGGTTGATGTAGCCGTTGTTCCAAGCGGAACCGTGCGGGATACATACACAAAGGGCGATATCACAGTAGAGGATGTTTTTAATTCCTTTTCACTGGGGATCGGAAAGGACGGTGTTGCCGGATATCCGCTGATCAGTGCATACCTGACCGGAAAAGAGCTGAAGCTGGCAGCGGAGGTGGACGCTTCTGTATCGGATTTTATGACAACGGCAAGGTTATATTGCAGTGGATTGAATTTTGCATACAATCCACATCGGATGATCCTGAATAAGGTGACAGATTGTTATCTCACCAGGGCAGACGGAGAGCGGATCGAGATCCAGGATGACAAGCTGTATCATGTTGTGACAGATCTGTATACCGGCCAGATGCTTGGTTCAGTGATGAAAATGTCCTATGGACTGCTGTCTCTTGAACCGAAGGACAGGGATGGAAATCCTATTGAAAATCTGGAAGATCAGGCGATCATGGAAGGTGACAGGGAGTTAAAGGCCTGGGATGCGATCGCAAGATATATGCAGTCCTTTGCGGATACAGACGGCGACGGAATTGCCAATGTGCCGGAATATTATGAGACGACACATGGACGTAAGGTTGTGGAGGACAGCAGAAATATCATTGATTTGGTGAAGCAGCCGAATAAGTTTTCGGCAATGATCGCAGGTATTTGTTTGATCTTTATTGTGATCATTGTGCTTGTGGTATTTCTGATCCGAAGGATGATCCGCAGGATCAAAGTCAGAAAAGGAAAGAGAAATTCAAAATAAATATACGGCTGAGATCGTTAAAGTCCGTAAGTCGACGAAATCCCACGTGTCCTCTTCTCTGAAAAATCTGGAGAGCAGAGGTCTGATCGAAAGGATCCAGAGTGCGGACAATAAGAAGCCTGATGATCCCAAAGACCTGTGCATATATGTGGATCATTGCAATGGGACTTCAGCTTCTGTTTTAGGACAGCAAGCATTAAGTAACCGCCTGACTATGGATCAGACATTGGATGTCCGCAGCGTATTTTGGTACGTCTGCGGACATCTTTTTTGAGATGAATTGCAATTTCTTTTGTAAAATTGTAGAATGAAAGAGCTTATGAAAAAGAGTCATGAAAGAGAGAATCGGGAAATGAATGATAAAATCGCAGTCTGTCTTGGAAAGGGCGGACAGAGAGATATGGCGGAAGCCTTTTGCAGGAGGACCGGAGCGCAGCTTCAGGATAAGCCGGGAGATTTTCTGACGGTGCGGTTTGATTCCAGGGGCGTTTCGCTGTCCGGTTTCGGGCTGACCTATCAGGGGGATTTTGTGGAGACGATGCTTCACAGAGTTACCAGAGGCAGACTTCAGCATGAGATGCTGGTGAAGGCGGTGAAGTCAGATAAGGAGGGAAGGAAGGCCATCGATGCTACGGCAGGAATGGGTGAGGATGCCTTTCTTCTGGCAGCCCAGGGCTATGAGGTGACGCTGTACGAGCAGAATCCGGTGATCGCAGCCCTTCTTAAAGATGCCATTCGCCGTGCCAAGAAAAATATGGATCTGAAAGATATTGCCGGTCGTATGAAGGTGATCGAGGGAAACAGTGTAGAAGGTATGTCAAAGCTTCTTGATCCTGTAGACGTGATCTATCTGGATCCCATGTTTCCGGCAAGACAGAAATCCAGCCTGATCAACAAGAAACTTCAATTGATCCAGAAGCTGGAACCACCGTGTTCCGGGGAAAAGGATCTTTTTGATGCAGCTATCAGAGCAAATCCGGATAAGATCATCGTCAAGCGTCCGCTGAAAAGTGAATGTCTTGCCGGCCGGGAGCCGTCTTATACATTGAAGGGGAAGGCAATACGATATGACTGCTATGTATTATAAAGTCAGACACTATCAATACAAAAATCGAATCGGAAATCTTAAGTCTGAAGCTGTAGGCGTGGTAAGCGGGGAAAAACATTTCCCCATATTTCCTGGAAATATAATTTTTAAGCCACTGACGAAATCCAAACCATTTTCCACGCCACTGTATGCTTATGCAGAGGTGTTCTGGTCAACGATCATTAATGAATATTTTATGCCTGCGCCCAGGTATGAACTGGCCATCTGTGAAGGGTATGAGGCAGTAAATGAAAAATATCTTGACTACGGAACAGCAGTACCCATGGCCTATAAAGAAGGGGAATCCATTTTGAATCTTCTGGAGTTTTTCAGGAAATATCCGGATGAAAAGGTAGATATAGATAATTATGTAAACTATTGCCAGATGTTTTATGATTATAGAGATATTTTTGAAGCTGATTTTTTGCAGAAGCATCAGGAAATAGCGGAACAGCTTGCCATGCAGGTGCTGATCTCTGTCCTGAGGGGAGACCAGAATTATCATTATGAAAATGTAACGTTTCTCTGTGATAAAGATGGCGGGATCATAAGTCTTGCACCTATGATCGATCATGAATTTTCTACGTATTTTATGTTTCCGGACGATATTTCCCGTCATGTATACTGGCTGATGGAATTAAGCAAATCCATCCGCGGATGGGAAGTCCGGCCTGGGGAATATGATAATTTCAAAGATCCGGAAGAACGGAAACTAATGGAAAAAAGTGCCACCTGTATTCATAAAAATCTCCTTTATATAAAAGAACATTATCCGCAGACAACGGAAGAATTTCTGGATAAAGCAGAAAAACTGAAAACAGCATTGACGGAAGCTTCAGAGGATTTTCTGATCCGGGGAAATACGGAATATCCGGACTGTGCGGATTCCAGTGCCTGGCTGATCGGAAAAGCCCGATACAAGGATAAAGATGAAGAGAAAGCCAGCGCTTATGAGGCGGAATTATACGGAAAGGGGAAAAAGATTGATTTCCGGGACGTAAGTATCAGTGCAATAAATGAAATAAAAGCTGTGATCAGTCAGATGGAAGAAGTTTTGAGAAAGAGAGAATAAACAAATGGAACAAACAAAAACAATATTAAAAAAAACCTGGGTGGTGGCAGCGCTTGCCTGCGTCTGCTGTCTTCTCTGGGGGAGTGCGATCCCGCTGATCAAGACAGGATACCGTCTGATGCAGATGGATTCTGCAGATACGGCAAGTCAGATCGTTTTTGCAGGTGTGCGTTTTGCACTGGCAGGAATCCTTGTACTGATCTTTGCATCTTTGCGTGAGCGCAAGGTTCTGCTTCCGGATCGAACTGTTCTGAAATATGCGGTGCCGGTATGTATAGCTCAGACGGTATGTCAGTATTTCTTCTTTTATATAGGTGTGGCACATACCTCCGGTGTAAAAGGCGCTATTATCACAGGTCTTGGGAATTTTATTGCGATCCTGCTGTCCTGCCTTGTTTTTCACAAGGAAAAAATGACCGGGCGAAAGATGCTCGGCTGTATCCTCGGTTTTGCCGGCGTGGTCGTGATCAATCTCATGGGAAATTCTCTGGATGCAGGTTTTAGGCTTACAGGAGAAGGATTTATTCTGATCGCGCAGTTTTCTTACGGAATGTCCACGGTGCTGATCAATATTTTTTCCAGAAAGGTATCTCCGGTGGTACTCAGCGGAACGCAGTTTACCATGGGCGGGATCATTCTGTTCCTGATCGGAAAAGGGATGGGAGGACATTTCGGAGTGGTAAATGCCGCCGGTATCGGGATCATCTTTTATCTGGCAATGGTGTCTGCAGTGGCCTATACACTGTGGTCAGTGCTGCTTGCCTGGAATGATGTATCCAGGGTAGCGATCTTTGGCTTTGTAAATCCTTTGTTCAGTGTGATCCTGTCTGCACTGGTTCTGGGAGAGGTACGTCAGGCATTTAATATGGGAAGTCTCATCGCACTGTTTCTTGTCTGTGTGGGAATTTATGTGGTAAATCAAAAAAAATCTTCATAAGTGGTATTGCAGTTATTGTTCCCAGGCAATATTTTTTGAAGCGTGTTGCTGAGAACGGAGTGAACAGTAACGGTCGCAGAATGAACAGTAACGATGCCGGAGTTTTGAAATTGATTTCAATACGGCATTGTGTTAAAATAGCTCCATAAAAAGTGTGAACATAAAAATCCATGCCGGAATAACTGCAGGATCCGGAAGCAGATCCTGCACCGGACAGTAAGGAGGAAAAATATGGAATTTCAGAAACTGATCGAAGAGAGAAGGACCATCCGTAAATACAGCCCGGAGAGCAGGATCACAAAAGAAGATCTTCTTGCAGTGATCCGGGCCGCTCAGGAAGCACCCAGCTGGAAAAACTCCCAGACCGGAAGATATTATTGTGTAATGTCCGAAGAGATGGTGGAGAAGGTCAGCAGAGAATGTCTGCCGGAAATGAACCAGGCAAAAGCAGAGAATGCCTCCCTGATCGTTACAACCTTTGTACATAACCATGCCGGATTTCAGAAAGACGGAACACCGGATAATGAGCTTGGAAACGGCTGGGGCTGCTATGATCTGGGACTTCAGAACGAGAATCTGATCCTGAAGGCAAAGGAGCTTGGATATGGAACCCTGATCATGGGACTTCGTGCCGGAGACAAGCTCCGTGAGATCCTTTCCATTCCGGAAACAGAAACGGTAATGGCAGTGATCGCCATCGGAAAAGCAGCCGAAGAGCCTGCAAGACCGAAACGTAAAGATGTGGAAGATATTGTGAGATTTTATTAAATAATAGAAGAAATGCCCGGTACATATCAAAATGTTCGGGCATTTTTTAATGGAAATTAAAGAGCAAAATGGTCTAAAAAGGATTGCCTGGAAGAGTGAATTCTGTTATCCTGTAAGAAAACAGCTGTGACAACATGGAAGGGTTTTGAAAAGCAGAGTTTGGGAGAAGCAAAAAAGCAATACAGTAAAAGCAAGGGAGGTTTTTAACCAATATGCAGATCATACATGAAAATGAATACGAAGAAACCATGAAAAATATCGTAATGCCATATCTTCTGTCTCACAGAAGGGAACTTTATGTACCGGGTGCGGATTATCCGTTTCGTAACGAAAGCAAACGGATTACAGGTAAGATCCATATGCTGCAGTATCTGTCTGATATTGATATGCCTAAAGGTGTGGTAGTCATCAGCCACGGATTCACAGAATCAGCAGTAAAATATGATGAAGTGGCCTATTATTTTCTTAAGGAAGGCTATCATGTATATATTCCGGAGCATTGCGGCCATGGCCGCAGCTATCGTCTTACCGCAGACCCGTCTCTGGTCCACATCGATACATGGAGAAGATATATCCGCGATTTTCTGAAAGCATGCCGCTACATAAAGAAAGCACATCCGGATCTGTCACTTAACTTGTATGCACATTCCATGGGTGGTGCCATCGGTGGTATTGCTGCGGCCTGGGAGCCGGACTGGTTTCACAAGGTGATCCTTTCTTCTCCGATGATCCGTCCTCTTACAGATAATGTTCCGTGGCCGGCAGCCACCGGCATAGCTCTGGAGAAATGCATTTTCGGAAAAGATGAGGAATATGTAGCTGGCCGAAAGCCTTACGATGGCAGCGGTTCTTTTGAGACAAGCTCCGCAACATCAAAACCAAGATACGAGCGATACAAAAATCTCCGTGCAGAACATAAGGAGCTCCAGACCTGGTCTCCATCCTACGGCTGGCTCTGGGCTTCTGCGGAAATGAGCTGGTATCTGCGTCTCTACGGATGGAAAAAATATACGGCACCAATGCTGCTCATCCAGGCCCAGACGGAAGATCTGGTGTCTGTCCGTGCCCTGAAAAATTTTGCCGGAAAGATCAATCGCCAGGGAAAAACAAGCTGTGATTATATCCATATGATCGGAACAAAGCATGAGATCTATGGAAGCAGAGGTAAGATTCTGGAGAAATACTGGGGATATATATTTACATTCCTGGACGATACGGAAAATGATATTGATCACAGATAAGTATTTTTACTACAGGTATATCACATATTTAACAACAGGATTGGCAGCTTTTATTCACTTTCTTTCTTTATCATAGTAAAATTATAAAGGTTTTCTCTTATACATTCGACAAAAAATGTGATATAATCTAACGAATCGTCTTTTTGTACAGACAAACGTACAATCCAAAAAGACAAAATTAAATAAGGGAAGGATTATAGAATGTTATCTGTTATTGAATCAGTGAATGCTGCCGTAAACAATTTTATCTGGGGCGTTCCTGCGATGATCTGTATTATTGGTGTAGGTCTTTATTTAAGTATCCGCACGAATTTTCTCCAGATTCGGAAATTTCCCTATGCCATCAGGGTCACTATCGGACGTATGCTTCGGAAAAGAGAAGCTTCCGATGGAAGTCTGACACCGTTTCAGGCTGTTTGTACGGCGTTAGCTGCTACCGTGGGAACGGGAAACATTGCAGGTGTGGCAGGTGCTATTGCCATCGGAGGACCGGGAGCCGTATTCTGGATGTGGATTTCCGCACTTCTTGGAATGTGTACAAAGTTTTCAGAAGTAACACTTGCGGTACATTTCCGCGAAACCAATGCCAATGGAGATCTGGTTGGAGGACCAATGTATTACATTAAGAATGGTCTAAAAAAACACTGGCACTGGCTGGCATATCTGTTTTCCGCTTTTGGTGTGCTTACTGTTTTCGGAACCGGAAATGCAACCCAGGTTAATACCATTACAACAGCTATTGATTCTGCGCTGATCAATTACAATGTGATCGCTGCAGACAATACTTCTACGGTAAACCTTGTTATGGGGATCATCCTTGCGATTCTTGTGGCAATGATCCTGCTTGGCGGAATCAAAAGGATCGGCCAGGTTACAGAAAAGCTGGTACCGTTTATGGCATTGTTTTATATTATTCTTGCCGTCGGTGTAGTTATCATCAACTGGAAAAATGTTCCGGGTGTTTTCAGCGCTATCATCAGAGGGGCATTTAATCCGGCATCTGTGACAGGCGGCGTAGTAGGAAGCTTTTTCATGAGTATGAAAAAAGGTGTTTCCAGAGGTATTTTTTCCAATGAGGCAGGTCTTGGTACCGGTTCCATCGCACATGCCTGTGCAGACACCAGAAAACCTGTAAAACAGGGATTTTTCGGGATCTTTGAGGTATTCACGGACACGATTGTGATCTGTACGCTGACAGCGCTTGTCATCCTCTGCAGCGGGGTGCCGGTTGGTTATGGCGCAGCAGCAGGAGCGGAGCTTACCATCAGCGGTTTTACCAGTACATACGGAAACTGGGTTTCCATCTTTACAGCAGTTGCCATGTGCTGCTTCGCATTTTCCACTATCATTGGATGGGGACTTTACGGAGCCAGATGTGCGGAGTTCCTTTTTAAGGAAAAAGCTATCAGACCTTTTATGGTACTGTACTCTTTGGTAGCGATCATCGGCGCAACTGTTGACCTTGGACTTCTCTGGAGTATCGCAGAGACCTTCAACGGTCTGATGGCGATCCCTAACCTGATCGCAGTATTCCTGCTTTCCGGTGTGGTTGTAAAGCTTGTGAAGGAGTACTTCGCCGGAGAAGGAAAGAACGCCTGAAGGAGTTTTTGAAAAAAAAACTTGACTATCAAAACAAACAGAGTTAGAATTGATTTAACTCATTAAAGAGCTAACACATAACAGAAGTAAATTCCATGAAGGGAATCAGTAAAGACAGAGGAACCGTCTTCAGAGAGCTGTGACTGGTGTGATGCAGCGTCGGAACTGCCTTGAATATCATCCCTGAGAAGGAAAGCCGAAAGTTTCAGACAAGTAAGTAGGTTTTCACGGGTGCTTCCCGTTACAGAAGTCGCGTATGCCGGTACGTTGCAGAATCGTGCTTGTTTCAATGGAGAAACAGGGTGGTTGCGGAATTTTATATCCGTCCCTGAAAGGGGACGGATTTTTTTTATCCAAAACATTTTAAACCACGGGGTAAGGATCTGAAACCGGAAAAATATACAAAAGGGGAAAGAGTATGAAAGTGTACAAAAAACTCATGAACGCACTTGCAGCAGTAGAAAAAATCGTACTGGTCATTTCCACATTGCTGATCCTTGTGCTGACTGTGGGAAATGTATTTTCCCGTAAGGTCATCCATCGCTCATGGTCTTTTACAGAAGAGCTTGTTGTAGCGGTGTTTGTTCTCATCACACTTCTGGCAGCAGCACTTGCCTGCCGTGAAAAAGGAGGACTGGTAAGTCTGACACTGGTTACGGACCGTCTTCCGAAAAAACTGGAAAAACCATCTGTGATCCTGATCACGGTCCTGAGTATTGTTTTTTCCGCAATTTTATTTAAATATGGAATGGACAAAGTTCTTACACAGCTGGCAAACGGCAAGAGAACTTTCGTATTGAACTGGCCGGAGTGGATCTTCTGGTCCTTCGTGCCGATCGGAGCAGGCTGTATGATCCTTCATTTTATTGAGTACTGCCTCGACTTCTGCCTGAAAAAAGATGATGAAAAGGAGGACAAATAAATGATCAGTGCAATCTTATTTATCTCCTTCTTTGTTTTCCTGATCCTGGGACTTCCCATTGCGATCTGCTTAGGTCTGTCATCTGTATGTGCCATCCTTTATTCCGGTACATCTCTGACGATCGTAGCTACAAATATGTACTCCGGAATCAGTAAATTCCTGCTTCTTGCTATCCCGTTCTTTGTTCTGTCCGGAAACATTATGGCAAAAGCCGGTATTTCCAAACGACTGATCAACTTCGTAGATACCTGCGTAGGACATAAAAAGGGCGGCATCGCCATTGTATGTGTTATCGTAGCCTGCTTCTTCGGAGCGATCTCCGGTTCCGGCCCTGCAACGGTTGCGGCACTTGGAGCAGTTCTGATCCCGGCTATGGTTGAGCAGGGCGGTTTCTCCGCACCGTTTTCCACGGCATTGATGGCAACCTCCAGTTCCATCGCCATTGTCATACCGCCGAGTATCGCATTCGTTGTATACGCTTCTATCACAGGGGTATCTATTGCAGATATGTTTATGGCTGGTATCGTTCCGGGACTTCTGATGGGTGTTGCTCTTGTGATCATCGTTATGATCGAGGCAAAGAAACATAACATTCAGCCATCCCGTGAAAAAGCTTCCGCAAAAGAACGCTGGGATACATTTAAAGATGCATTCTGGGGATTCCTGATGCCGGTTATCATCCTCGGGGGAATTTACGGTGGTATCTTTACACCAACTGAGGCTGCAGCCGTATCTGTTGTTTACGGTCTGTTTGTTGGTATGGTGATCTACCGTGAGGTTAAGCTCAAAGATCTGTTTGACATTCTTGTGGATTCTGCAAAGACAACCGGTGGAATCATGCTGATCGTAGCGAGTGCTTCCCTGTTCTCTTTTGTATGTACCAAGTTTGGTATTGCAAATGCGGCATCTGAGCTTCTTGCCGGCATTGCACATAATCAGTTTACCTTCCTTCTGATCGTAAACATCATTTTCCTGATCGCAGGATGCTTCATTGATGCAAACTCTGCGATGTACATTTTTATACCGATCATGCTTCCGGTATGTAAGGCTCTGGGCTATGATGTGGTAGCATTCGGTGTTATGGCAACAGTTAACCTTGCGATCGGACAGGTAACACCTCCGGTAGGTGTAAATCTTTTTGTTGCCATTAGTATCAAGATCAAAAAAGGTCTGGAGGTTACTCTTCAGCAGATCTCCAGAGCAGTTATGCCGATGATCGCTGCATCCGTTGCAGTTCTTCTGATCATCACTTATATTCCGGCTGTTTCCACAGCTCTTCCGAAGGCTCTTGCAAAAGAGGGCTCCTATACAGGAGACCAGTCTTCTGACACAGAAAGCCAGAGTTCCAAGGATTCCGGAGACGGAAGTGATTCCTTTAATACTATCGCGGATTACAGTGATCTTGACTGGCCGGAGATGACATGGAACTTCGCATGCTCTACAACTGAAACAAGTACTTGGGCTGACGGAGGACGTAAGTTTGGTGAGCTTATGGAAAAAGCAACCGGCGGAAAAGTCAAGGTTAATATTTACGCAGCAGATCAGCTGACAAACGGAAATCAGTCCGAGGGAATCCAGGCACTGATGAACGGAGATCCGGTACAGATCTCCATGCATTCCAATCTGATCTATTCTGCATTTGACCCGAGATTCAATGTAGTATCCCTGCCGTTTATCTATGATTCCTACGATGACGCGGATGCAAAATTTGACGGTGAGGCCGGAGAAAAGCTGAAAGAGATCCTTGGTGAGTACGGACTTCATTGTATGGGAATCGCAGAGAATGGTTTCCGTGAGCTGACAAACAGCAAGCATGAAGTAAAAACAGTAGACGACATGAAGAACCTGAAGGTTCGTGTGGCCGGTTCCAACCTTCTTATGGAATGCTATAAGAGATGGGGGGCAGATGCCACAAATATGAACTGGTCTGAGACATACACAGCACTTCAGCAGAATACGGTAGAGGGTGAGGAGAACCCGTTGCCTGCGATCGACGCAGCCAGTGTACAGGAGGTACAGCCGTACTGCTCCATGTGGGATGCAATCTATGATTGTCTGTTCTTCTGTATCAACCAGGATATCTATGACAGCCTGACACCGGAACAGCAGCAGGTTGTTGATGAGGCAGGCCAGAAGGCTGTTGAGTATGAGCGTTATATCAACCGTTCCGGCGACGAGGAGATCATGAGCCGCTGGGAGAAGAGCAACGGTGTGACCTTTACAAAGAAAGAGGATATGGATATCGATTCCTTCAAGAAAGCAGTAGACGGAATCGACGACTGGTTTGTAAAGGAGCTTAAGAGTGAAGGCTATGACGATGCACAGGATCTTGTAGATCTGTTTACAGAGGATTCGGTAGATACCGTGGAGGATTACAGTGATCTGAACTGGCCTGAGACAACCTGGAACTTTGCATGCTCCACAACGGAGACAAGTACCTGGGCTGATGGAGGACGTAAGTTCGGTGAACTCATGGAAAAGGCTACCGGAGGAAAGGTCAAGGTTAACATTTACGCAGCGGATCAGCTGACAAACGGAAATCAGTCCGAGGGAATCCAGGCATTGATGAACGGAGACCCGGTACAGATCTCCATGCATTCCAATCTGATCTATTCTGCATTTGATCCACGCTTCAATGTGGTATCCCTACCGTTCATCTATGATTCCTACGATGATGCAGATGCGAAGTTTGACGGAGAGGCCGGAGACAAGCTGAAGGAGATCCTTAACGGCTACGGACTTCACTGCATGGGTATTGCAGAGAACGGATTCCGTGAGTTGACAAACAGCAAGCATGAGGTAAAATCTGTAGATGATATGAAGAATCTGAAGGTTCGTGTAGCCGGCTCTAATCTTCTTATGGAGTGTTATAAGAGATGGGGGGCAGATGCTACAAATATGAACTGGTCCGAGAC
>NZ_RCXU01000032.1:0-32328 GCF_004167315.1 Blautia sp. aa_0143 | reverse complement strand
AAGTCGTGCTCTTCGCGAATTCTTCCTTGTTTTGGTTCAAGGTTACGAACGAGCACCGCGAGTTTCGCAATTACCTATTTTATAACTATCTTTTCACAGGTTAATTATACATTAAATTCTATATTGCAGTTGTAACTGATTTGTAACAGCAAAAAAGGAAACCAAAACCATTCTGTGAGAATAGTTTTGATTTCCTGTATAAACCGTTATTTTCTGATCGTTTATAACGCTGGTGAGAACATCTGGGAGCAAATAATCAGTCTTTTATGAATCCCAAATATCTGCTTCCCTGATAAGTCAGCACTCCGGAATCTCCTTTTTTTATATTTTTAAATGCTTTCTTGTCAACATCAAATTCTTTTTCTGTATAGTCCGTCATGCGGAATTTGATTTTAAAGCTGGGGATATCATGCACTGTAAAACCATGACTTCCTGTCGGGTCACCTGCATTTGGTATCTGCTGCTGATATATTTCCCCTATTTTTTCTGATACAACAGCATCCACAGATTCTACGGAAGAATTATTATTTTTACTCCATTCCAGAATCATTCGAAAGAGAGACAATGCAAATACAAAAATTATTAAAATCACTAGAATTTTCACACGTAGCCTGATTCCTTTCATTTACCTTTATCAGATCGTGTCATTCAAATCACATCCACTGATGATGCGATTCCATAAGTTCTCCCGCTTGTCCATTCCTTTGGTAAAATAGGGAAGTCTTTCCTCTTCCAGCTCTTCCAGACGAAGCACATTTCCATTCAGATAATTGTCAATCCGGTATCCTGTACTTTTAAGTCTTGTAATCACGCCACCAATTTTTATATCCAGAATCTCATAACCAAATGGCTTTGCATTGTTCATCCAGATTTTTTCTCTTGATGATTTCATATCTGTCAGATTGCAGATGATTTCAGGAATAACATTCTGACTGATATCTTTCAACGCTGCTCTGTCCGATCTGTCATCTTTTCTTTTTTTCTCCTCATATACAGGAAACATTTACCCGCTCCTTTTTTTGCAAGATTTGTCTGTTTTTTCTTTCTATTTAGCATGAACTCCCGGTCAACCTGCTTTATAATACAGCCATAAGATAAAGAAAGGAGGAACAGACAATGAATAGATTTAAAGCTTATATCGAATATGTAATGAATTTTTATGCCAACTATTACAGATTTTACCGGTAAGTGCAAAATATGGCTTCCGGATATAACCCGGAATCTGTATTTGCAGTTCATGTAGACCTTGTAATCAATAATTTCAGTATACGTTAGAATCCGTTTCCTGTACATGAACAGGATGCGTTAATATATAAACAAAATTTACAGTTGGCAGACTTAGCCAAAAAGAACCGATATCAGTCTTGCAAAGACCTTGTATCGGTTCTTTTTGTATTTTCTCATTATCTAATTATGGGAGGATTTTTCTGTATCACCGAAAAAACTTTTATCCCCGCACTTCAAGCCATTGGTCAATGTTCCCAAAATGTACCGCCTGCAGGTTATCTACATCAACCAGTTGCGGGAAGCTGTTTCTGATGATCAGGACACCGTTTTCCTTATCCTGTTTTTCTCCACCGCCAGCGATGCCTCCCATGGTCCTATCAAGTGTTAAAACCGTTCCATCTTTATAACGCACCTGGTCAATACTAGTTCTGGCATAAAGATCCATGCCATAGTCCGTACCTGCGTACTCAAATTTGTTTTTTTCATCTTCATACACCTTCATAGCTTCATCATAATCAAGATATAATGACCATAAAAGGGGCGTTACTTCCATTTTTTTCACTGTGATTTCATAACCTCCAAAATCACATTTCCGGTTCACTTCCAGAGTTGTCGGAGGCTTTACTGCACCCAGAGTCCATTTAAAATCCCATGTTCCATCTGTAATAACAGTCGTATCATAATCTCCTTCCTCCGTAAGATTCTTTAATGTGATTTCTACTGTTTTATTACTCAGATCATAATCACCGTCATAAGATATACAGGCGTTAAAATATTTAAGATGTGTAGAATTTTGATCTGTTTTCAGTAACACATCCTGTCCTACCCCAGTATTGAAACTTCCAAATCTGTTATCGTCCACTGCATATACTTCTTTTCCATCGATCTTAAAATGTGTCATCTCCTCAAAAGAAGTATGATCAGTCATAGAAATACTGTCCTCTGTTTTCACTTCAAAAAAAGCATACAGGAATCCCTGATCCTGAATAGAATCTGTCAGGGTAACCGTCACACCATTTTGTGTTACAGACTGGTCTATATTCTGAATATAAGTTGATTCCTGCAGTGTCTCCTGCTGTTCCTCCGATGGATCCAGTCTTTTCACTAGGTAATCATTCCATTTAAAGAACTCTTTTGCAGCCACAGTAACAGCCATACCAGTACAGATTACTGCTGCTGCAATCAATAATCGTCCACTGATTTTTTTTCTTTTGTATTTTTTATCAACTGAATCCGCCTGTTCAATCTGTTTTAGTGTATCTTCAAATTTATTATGAAAATCCTGTGGTACTTCCGGTGCGATATGATTCCATTTCTTCTCTAACATGACATTTTCCCCTTTCCTGTTATTCTCTTTAATTGCTTGCTGTTTTTCCCAGTTGCCGGTCTTTTCTCTTCTTCGGATAACTGCACCTTCAAAAACTCTCTTGCACGTGAAAGTCTGCTTTTGATCGTTCCTTCCGGAATATCCAGAGCCTCACTGATCTCTTTCAATGAAAATCCTTCTAAATAATACAATGTTACCAAAACCCTCAGATCCTCCGGAAGTTCCATAATCGCCATATATAAATGACTGTATCTGTCCTCCTCAGTCATTTTCATATTGTCCATATATTCTTCATATGGAATAACATTTTTTCTTTTCCGAAGAATCCCTTTGCATTCATTGATCAATATCCTTGTGATCCATGTTCGGAAATATTTTTCTTTCTTTAAAGTGGAAAGTTTTTCATATGCCTTAAGAATTGTTTCCTGTACAGCATCCCCACAATCAGAGTCATTCTTCAGAATGGACTTTGATATATGATACAGCATGGCTTCTGCATCCCGAACCTCCTTAATAAATACATCTTTTGTCATAACTTTGTCTTCTCCTTTTGTCCAGCTGGATTACTACTCATGTTTACTTTTACACTAATTAGATGCATCGGAAAGGAAATCGGTTCTCATAAAAGTATTTTTTTCCGTTGCCTCTTCCATTGCCAACGAAATATCCACTTTTTTTAATCTCTGTTCTGTTTGTGTTTTTTATGTAATTCCGTAATATATTCCTCAAGCTTCTCTTTGTCTTGCTCTTCACAGGCGACAAAAACAAAACACTGCTTAGATCAATCCGATATGCTTTTACTGTTTTCTCACCCAGTTTCTCTGTATATGTGCAATAATTCCAGAAACGGTGCTAATTTATCCGGTAGTTTCATTTTTACTCTCTTACGTTTTTTACATTCTCCGTATTATACTACCATTTCACCAGAATATTTTCAGAAATTTTACAAACAAAAAGATGGACATAAGCAAGATCATACATGACAGAAGCACTCCTTGCATTGCCAATCAGATCCGGATTCGGATATTCATCAACGATGGATACCAGGTTGTGTTTTGTATATCAGCTGTCACAAGGGATGATGACATGATCTTTGCTGTGAAATTCAGGCATAACCTGCCGGATCATGGAGGCTGCCAGTTCCAGTTTAGACTCTTTTTTCTGCCACATACGATAACCAAGAGGAACGGAAAGATGAGATACTTTATCCCCATTCCAGACAGGTACGCAGAGCATGACTCTCACAAAGCAGTGTCCATTCAGATAGTTGGAACCGTTGTGTGCGGCTCAGTATAGATAATATCAGCAGAAATAAGGTATTTGCTGTCGGAACAGAAAAAGTTTCAAAATAGATCAAAAAATATTGCTGAAGTCTGCCTATCAGTGTTTTTTCGCTGTATAATGTTTTTGCCGTACAGGGTCACTTTCCTTTGTAATGTTTTATGCCAAATTCATTATACATCAGGAAATCCTGTACGATATTTTTTTATAAAAAAGTTGTAAAGTGGTGTATCAATATCATAATTTTCTAAAATTGAAACTTTTTGCGCTTTGACAGGATATATAAGAATGTAAAGGTTAAAAGCTTTTAATTTTTGAAAATATTAAAAAGAAAGTAGGATTGATATGACAGATGAAGAAGAACTTTTGCAGCGTCTCAGGAACAGAGAAAAAAATTCAATAGATGAAGCAATCCGAATTTATACGCCGTATTTGAGTACTGTTTTGTATCATATGGCCGGCAATTCACTGCCGAAAGAGGATATTGAAGAAATTGTGGCAGATGTGTTTGTTGTACTTTGGAAGAATACCGGAAGGATAGATTTGCAGAAAGGTACATTACGGTCATATCTTGCTGCTGTTGCCCGGAATTTTGCTCTGAAACGGATAAACAGAAAGATGGATCATACATCTCTTGAAGATATTGAGCTGTCAGATGGCAAAAATTTCATGGAAGAGAATTTTCACAATAATTATGTATGGGAAACAGTTATGAGCCTTGGCGAACCTGACAGCGAGATTTTTGTAAGGCGGTATAAATTTGATGAAAAAATCAAGGATATTTCAAAAGCAATGGGACTTAATATTTCTACAGTTAAGACCAGACTTTCAAGAGGAAAAAGAAAACTCAGAAAAATGTTATCGGATGCGGAGGAAAAATTATGAGAAGAAAAAATTTGCTTAAAGAATTGGGAATACAAAAACAGGTAGATATTTCCTGCAATGCTCTTGATATTGATACAGAGAATGTCAGACAGAGAGTTTATGCAAAACTTGACTTCGCAGATACAGAAAGGAAGCAAACGACTATGAGATCAAAAAAGAAAATATTACCTTTGTTGATAGCTGCAACACTTACAATTGGAGTTACTGCTATGGCAGCAACAGGAAAGATTTCAATGTGGACAGGTTCATCTGCATCACGTGCTGATTATACATCTCTTCCAACGTCAGAACAGATTACAAAGGATATTGGGTATAGACCGGTATTGATTGATACCTTTGAGAACGGGTACTGCTTCAAAGAGGGCAATATTATAAAAAACAGTTTTAAGGATGGCAATGCAAATGTAATTGAGAATTTTAAATCTGTGTCCTTTGATTATCAGAAGAATGGAGATGTTGTATCGTTTGAACAGCAGAAATTTAACTCAAAACTTACTCCGTCAGGTGATATTATTGCCACTGTAAATGAAACAAATTTGTATTATGTACATTATATAAATAAAGTGGTATCAGATGATTACGAATTGACAGAACAAGATAAAAAAGACCAGTCCAGTGGAAAAGTTGTATTTAGTTACGATGGCAGTGCTTCTCAGATTGAAGTCAGTCAGGTTCAAAGCGTTAACTGGAATAAGGATGGCATCCAGTATGATTTGCTGCAAATAGATGGAAAATTATCTGCCGGAGAACTTGCAGATATGGCGAGAGAGGTTATTAATAACAGAAGATAAAGAAAAAAGATGGTGGATTCAGTCCGGTTCACCATCTTTTTGTAACTGTTGTGGAAATACCTGTATCGCAGCTGATGCATAATATGTTATAATTTACAGATAGTGTAGCTGTCCAGAAGAACTTTTATAGTTCTGTTCAATCTTTTATACTGTCAACAATTCAGCATTTTTTATGATATCTTTTATCTTTTTTTCGTCCATTTCAGCTACATCCGCGATCTGAGCAGCTGTATAACCTTTGTTGTACATTTTTATAATCATTTCCCGTTTACCCATCTCAATTCCGGTTTCAATTCCAGTCTCTTTAATTTTCTGGCTCAAATTACACATAATACTCACATCCTCTCTAGAATCCTTTTCCATTGGAATTGCATATTCATTTCCAATGATATCCAGTTTTTCGTTTGCTGTTAAATCCTGAGATAACAATGCTCCCAGTAATCTATGTAATTCATATTTCTCCTCATGCTTCGGAAGTTCTTTGGCAAGTCCGATCATTACGATATTAACCAAGTCCAGTTTGCCTTTCCATGCATGGGAATTTACAATACTATCTTTCACCAGGTGAATGTGTTCCAGACTATTTTCCGGCATATTCATACAAACCTAGATGGAATAGACTCGCTTGATATCATTATAATTTGAATTTGAAAAATCTCTTTCCTTTTGTGAGGAAATCATACGGCTTATATAAAAGATTGCCCGATTCAATATATCATACCCATTTGGTTCGTCCTTTTGGGCTTCTACATTGATAATAATCTGCGATAATCCATCCTTCATCCTGACATAGAATATAATGTCAAATCGTATCATTCCCTCATGAAGTTCCGGGTTTTCAGAATTAAGACTAACCACAAGAGATTCATCATTTTTAATAACAGTATTAGTAAAACCTGTTTCTATTGGAACAGTGTTAATAAATGGTTCGCCTTCAAGATAAGGAACCACATCTTCGGACTTAATGCCATTCTGTTAAAATCTCCTATTCTATACGGCATGACACCGTTTTATCTTAAGTCTGACCATGTTCCGCTCTGTAAGACCATGGTCAGGTAAATACTTATATTGTGAAACTTTTTCAAGTCTATCATAAAAGGATTTTGGATTCAAGATGGGGTAATGAGAAATTTTCTATCCGGATGTCCAGGGCTATCCTTTCGCCTGATAGTTTTCACACAGTTCAGAAAAGAAGCTGTTCTTTCAGTTTCCATTTTCTGTTCCTGGAAGTAAAGGCTGCCTCCACAGAATTCAGAAGCAGCAGCCTTTTCTGCTCCTGGGTAAGATTTAACAGAGATTCCATATATCGGAATTCCCGGGAAAGGGTTGTTCTTTCGATCGCCGGATCATCGGTATTTAAGGTTACCTTAAGTCCCATTTCGAGAAATGCTTTCAGCGGATAAGCAGACATTTCTTCCATAGCTTTTGTCTGGCGGTTGCTTGTAGGGCACATTTCCAGAAAAACCCCCTTATCCTTTACAAGCTGTATCACTTCCTTATTTCCCGCGATCCTCACACCATGACCGATCCTGACTGCCCCCATATGGACAGCTGTTTTTACATCCTCTGCATTTCCGGCCTCGCCTGCATGGATGGTAAATGGAATCTGATATTCTCTTGCTTTTGCAAAAAGCGCCTCGTAATTTTCTGTTGGAAAGAGTGCCTCGGCTCCTGCAAGATCGATAGCAACCACGCCGCCATCTTCAACAAGATATTTTTTTGCCAGCTCCAGAGTTTCCAGATTTTCTTTCTGGTTAAGATCACCGCGCATACAGCATAAGATCAGATTACCGGGGATGGGAGCTCTTTTCAGACCACGTAATGCAGCATGGATCGCTGTTTCCTGAGTCATTTCCTTCTGTGTATGGAGCTGTGGGGCAAAACGAAGTTCTGCGTAGATCACACCGTCTTCTTTCATTTCAGAAAGGATAAGATAAACAGCCTCTTCCAATGCCTCTTCTGTCTGAAGAAGGGAAAGAGGCAGGTCAAAGCATTTCAGAAAATCATTGAGATTTTCGCAGGTATCCGGCACAGAAAGGAGAGAAAGAAGCTCTTCATCTGTGGCAGCCGGAAGCGTGATCTGCTGCAATGAGGCAAGTTTTCTGGCTATCTCTGTGGTAATGCAGCCGTCCAGATGTGCGTGGAGATCGATGTAGTGATCAATTCTATTTTCTGTTTTCATAGGCGCTAAGTACCTCCCTGGTTGGATTTATTCTTATCCCTGAAATGGTTTTGCGTTTCTTATGGTATCTGTCGGAAGGAAATATTAAGGTGAATTCCGGGTTATATTTCCTGTGTGGCTTTTTTTAACCAGGATTGTTCTTCTTCATTCAGATACGGAGAAATCTTTTCGTATACAAGGGCATGATACTGATTGAGCAATTTGCGCTCTCCTGCTTCCATCTGTTCCGGATCGACACCTTCCAGATCAAATGGGACCAGAGTCAGTGGCTCAAATTTCATAAACTGGCCGTAGGATGTTTTTTCGGCTTTTTTGCAAACTACAAGATTTTCGTGACGGATGCCGAATTCATTTTCCGCATAATATCCCGGTTCATCGGAGGTGATCATCCCTTCTTCCAGAACAGGAGCCGGAAGCGCGGCAGGGCTTTTCCAGCGGAAGCTCTGCGGTCCTTCGTGTACATTGAGAAGATAACCTACGCCATGGCCGGTTCCGTGGTTGTAATCCTCTCCCATAGCCCAGAGAGGTCCTCTAGCCAGGGCATCCAGATTCAGGCCGGTACAGCCGTAACGGAATTTTGCTGCTGCCAGGTTCAGGTGTCCACGGAGTACTGCTGTGAAATATTTTTTTTCTTTTTCAGTAACCGGGCCAAGTACAACGGTGCGGGTGATATCAGTAGTGCCCTCCAGATAATGTCCGCCTGTATCCATCAGAACCAGCCCTTTTGGCTCCAGTGGAATATTGGTTTCTTCTGTTGCACTGTAATGGACAATGGCTCCATGTGCACCGTAGGCAATGATGGGATCAAAGCTGTTTCCCTGAAAATTCTCCTGTCCGGAACGGAATTCATAGAGCTTATCAGCAGCGGAAAGCTCGGTGATCTCCTTCATTCCCACATTCTTCTTCAGCCAGTGGATAAACTTCACCATTGCAACGCCATCTTTGAGGTGGGCAGTCTTTTCATTCTGGACTTCGGTTTCATTTTTGATGGCTTTTGGGAGAAGGGTCAGATTTTCACCGTCCAGGATCGTTACCGTCTTTGGAATACTGCTGACCAGCCGGCTGTTTACATTGCTTCTGGAAAGAAATACCTTTTTCTCTTCGGGGATCGTCTGTACATAGGTGTAAATATCATCATATGGATAAATGGCAATACCGTCTTTGGAAAGTGCTTCCTTAACAGAATCCGAAAAGGCTTTTTCATTGACAAAAAGACGGAGCTCACTGTCATCCAGCACAAGATAGGAAAGAACTACCGGGCAGCAGTGGATATCATTTCCGCGGATATTTAAAAGCCATGCAATGTCATCAAGGGAAGTGAGGATAAAGAGGTCTGCGCCCTTCTCTTTCAGTTTGCTGCGGATCTCACGGATCTTGTCTGCTCTGGATCTTCCGGCCCATTTTTCGGATAATTCCATTACCGGTTCACAGGAAAGTGCCGGACGATCATCCCAGATATTTCCGATGAGATCCTCATTTACAGAAAAATGTACCTGTTTTTTCTGAAGGATTTTTTCTAGCGTCTCTGCTTCTTCTGCGCTTACGGTACGGCCATCGAAGCCGAGACACATTCCCTCTTTCAGATTTTCTTCCAGGAATTTGTGGATCGTTGGTACGTCCGGTTCTCCCATCTTAAACAGAGTAACCGGAGTTCCCTCTAACTGCTGTGCAGCCTGGATAAAATATCTTCCGTCTGTCCAGAGTCCGGCCATGTCCTGCATGATCACGGCAGTTCCGGCAGAACCGGTAAATCCGGTGATGTATTTTCTGCATTTAAAATAATCCCCAACATACTCAGAACCATGAAAATCATCGGTCGGAACCAGATAAGCATCGATTCCCTTTTCCTTCATTTGTTTTCGAAGAGCTGTGATCCGTTCTGTAACTGTCATAATCTTATGCCTCCTCTGTATAACTGTTCTTTATCGCAAAGCCATGATCCATAGGGCCGCTTCCTTTTCCCAGATCCAGCATGGCAGCAAGGGCTCCGGAAATATAGTCCTTGGCACGGTTTACAGATTCCACCATGGAAAATCCCTTTGCAAGGTTGGATGCGATGGCCGAGGAAAGAGTACATCCTGTTCCGTGGGTATTGGGATTATCGATCCTTTTTCCCTCAAACCACTGATATGTTCCATTCACATAGAGAAGATCATTGGCATCATTGAGCTTATGTCCGCCCTTGCAGAGAACTGCACAGTGATACTGCTTGGAAACCTGTTTTGCAGCTTCGATCATATCATCGGCGCTTTTGATCTTCCGTCCGGTAAGCACCTCGGTTTCCGGGATATTGGGGGTGAGAAGATCTGCAAGAGGAAACAGTTCTTCCTTCAGAACATCCACCGCCTCCTCACTGATCAGTCTTGCACCGCTTGTGGCAACCATAACCGGGTCCACCACGATATTTTTTGCCCGATACTGTCGGAGCTTTCCTGCGATCATATGGATCAGATCACTTTCGGAAACCATTCCGATCTTTACTGCATCCGGAAAGATATCCGTAAAAATACAGTCCAGCTCCTGACCCAGGAACTCTGCGGTTGCATTCTGGATGGCTGTGACACCGGTGGTGTTTTGGGCAGTCAGCGCGGTGATGGCACTCATGGCGTATACTCCGTTTGCCATCATGGTTTTAATATCGGCCTGGATCCCGGCTCCTCCGCTGGAATCGCTGCCTGCGATGGTTAATGCTGTTTTCATCTTTGGTTTCCTCCGTTTTCTGTGAATATATGGTTCTGTAACTCTGTCAGATCCCGACAGTAGATATAGGCATCCTTTTTCAGCTGTTCCTGATCCGGTTCTCCTAATGCGTCATAAATACCGGCAGTCAGAAATCCTGCATTTCCGGCAGTCTGCAACGCGTAGAGAGAATCCTCCACAACCAGCGTCCGGGATGGCTCCGTTCCCAGTGCTTCTGCAGCTGTAAGATAGACCCTCGGAGAATGTTTGCTTTCTCCGATCTCACTGGTGGTATAGATTTTATCAAAAAAGGAAAGAAGTCCGTTTCTTTCCAGCGCCCGGCAGATATGTTCCCTGGGGCTTGAGGTTGCCACCGCAGCCGGGATTTTCTGTTCTGCAAGGCATTGAAGAAGTTCTCTGGCACCTGATTTTGCCGGGACCTCTTCAAAATAGTATTTACGGATCCGGGATTTCAGATCCATCACGATCTTTTCTTCGGAATACGCAAGAGTAAACCTGTTTTTCAGCCAGTCCGCTCCCTGCTCCATACTCATAGGAAAAAGGATTTCGTCCATTTCCGCAACCGGCTGATATCCCAGATCTGTAATATATCGTTTTCCAAGCTCCTTCCAAACAGAGAGCGAATCCAGAAGGACGCCGTCTGCATCAAATATCACGGCTTTTATAGGAAAAATCATGTTTATGCTCCTGAAAATTTTTTTTGTGATACTCTGTCATTGGAACATTACGAAATAATTTCCCATGACATAAAAAACTGATATAAAAAACGCGGATATATCACAAAAGATATATCCGCATTTATTATAAGCCGCAGATATCCAAAATGCAACCGGGAGTTAAGGAGGCTCATCTGAAACAGCAGCTCTATTTTCAAAACATTTTTTATTCTTTACCATTAAAACAATATGTGCATACATTACAAGGATCGATCCCAATGGATTCCAGAAGATCATCCAGTCTGTGATAGCGAAGGGTGGTAAAATTCTGCATCTCGCAGATATCCTGTACCATCTGCTCGTATTTCTCTGTATGTGGATCTGCATATTCATCCAGAACTTCTTGTGGACAGTTGAGGCCTTCTCTCTTCTCGATCACCTGACGAGTGATCAGCTCCATCTCAGATTTGGAACGTGAGAAGTTTAAATATTTGCAGCCGTACATGATTGGCGGGCAGGCAGGACGGACATGAACCTCTTTGGCTCCGCTGCGGTACAGAAATTCGGTTGTCTCGCGAAGCTGGGTGCCACGTACGATGGAATCGTCTATGAGAAGAAGTTTTTTATCTTTGATCAGCGCACGTACCGGGATCAGTTTCATTTTGGCAATAAGGTTACGCTGGTTCTGATTGGTCGGCATAAAAGATCTGGGCCAGGTTGGTGTATATTTAATGAATGGTCTTGCGTAAGGAATGCCGGATTCATTGGCGTATCCGATGGCATGGGCAATGCCGGAATCCGGAACACCGGCTACAATGTCCGGGTGCACGGAATCGCCGTCTCTCTTTGCAAGCATGCTTCCACAGCGGTAGCGCATCTCCTCTACATTTACACCTTCATAAGAGGCTGTCGGATATCCGTAGTAAACCCAGAGGAAGGAACAGATCTTCATTTTCTTTCCGGGCTCAACCAGAGTTTTGACTTCGTCTGCTGTTACGAATACGATCTCTCCGGGGCCAAGTTCTTTATAATCTTCGTATCCAAGGTTGATATAGGCATGACTTTCAAAGGAAATACAGTATGACCCTTCTTTGCGGCCAATTTCCACAGGAGTTCTGCCCATCTTGTCACGGGCTGCATAAATTCCGTCTTTTGTCATAAGGAGCAGAGTCATGGAGCCGTCGATCAGTCCCTGTACGTACTGGATACCTTCCACAAAGTTGTCCTTTTCACAGATCAGTGCAGCGATCAGTTCGGTCACATTGACTGTTCCATTGGTCATCTCCTGAAAATGTACCTTGGTCGTATCATACAGCTGCTGCAGAAGTTCATCGTAATTATTGATCTTTCCCACAAAAGTGAGGGCAAAGCTGCCGATCCTGGAACTGAACAGAAGGGGCTGAGGCTCATAATCAGAAATACATCCGATTCCCATATTTCCCTTCATGGAACCCACATCTCCGTCAAATTTTGTACGGAAAGGCGTGTTCTCAATGTTGTGGATGGCACGGTCAAATCCATGTTCTCCGTAAACAGCCATACCTCCGCGGCGTGTTCCCAGATGAGAATGGTAATCCACTCCGTAAAAAAGCTCCAGTACACAGTCATCCTTCGATGCTACTCCAAAAAATCCGCTCATAATGCGCTCCTCTCTACTACTATGATGTTAACGATTTCTGTTATCGTTCCTATATCCATAATCGCTATCAGTATAGCATAAGAGAATTGAAAATAAAAACCAATTTGGCGGATAATCCTGCTTTTTCAGAATAAACTATAAAGATATTAGCCGGATTTATAGAAGTGGAAAATTTTTTCTGTATGAGACAAAAGAAACAGCTCCGCTTTTACAGAACTGTTTCTTTTGGCCATTTGGCAAATATGTGGTTTAAAAATCCGGTTTATTCCTGGGTGATTCCCTTAAACTCGTAACCGGCTTCCTTGATCACTTCTTCAACCTTTGCCTCGTCAACCTTCTCAGGTACAGAGAATACAGTTGTTCCGTTCTCGTGGGAAGAAACTACGTCTTCTGCTCCGAAAGCTGCCTGGATGGCTTTGTTTACGTGTGCCTCACAGTGTCCGCACATCATTCCTTCTACATTGACTGTTACCTTTACCATTGTTTTGTTCTCCTTTTCTTCTTTTATATTTTCATCATGACTGATGTGTAATGTTACCGGATTTTTGATTTCTTTGTCTTTTGCTGCATTGTGGATCTGAAACAGATTCAGACGCAGTGCATTTGTTACAACACAGAAGCTGGAAAGACTCATGGCCGCAGCTCCGAACATCGGATTCAAGGTCCATCCGAAAAGCGGGATCCAGACACCTGCTGCAAGGGGAATGCCGATTATATTGTAGAAAAATGCCCAGAAAAGATTCTCATGGATATTCCGAAGTGTGGCACGGCTTAAACGTACTGCCGCTGGAACATCGCTTAACTGGCTCTTCATCAGAACGATATCTGCCGCATCAATGGCAATATCTGTTCCTGCACCGATGGCAATTCCGATATCGGCTCTTGTAAGTGCCGGCGCATCATTGATACCGTCACCGACCATGGCAACCTTTCCCTGCTCCTTCAGAGCGCGGATCACACTTTCTTTTCCATCCGGAAGAACTCCTGCGATTACATCGTCAACTCCTGCCTGAGCTCCGATGGCTTTTGCGGTACGCTCATTGTCACCGGTGAGCATAACTACACGGATTCCCATGTTCTGAAGCTCTTTTACTGCACGGGGACTGTCTTCCTTGATCACATCCGCAACTGCGATGATTCCCAGAAGTTTACCGTTTCGTGTGAAAAGAAGGGGCGTTTTTCCCTGCTCTGCAAGCTGCTCGGCTCTCCTGTTAAGGTCTGCGGAAACCTTCGTCTGGCTGCTGATAAATTTCATGCTTCCGCCTGTTAGCTTGTCACTTCCAAGTATAGCGGAAAGTCCGTTTCCCGGAAGTGCCTGGAATCCGGTTACTTCACCTGTGGCAAGGTTCTCTTCCTCGGCTTTTTTGAGAACTGCCTTTGCCAGTGGATGTTCACTTTTTTTCTCCAGTGCACAGGCCAGAGAGAGAAGATCTGTTTCTGTAACTCCCTCAGCCGGGAGAATATCTGTTACCTCCGGCTGACCGCTTGTAATGGTTCCGGTTTTATCCAGTGCGACGATCTGGACTTTTCCTGCTTCCTCCAGGGAAACGGCTGTTTTGAAAAGGATTCCGTTTTTGGCACCCATACCGTTGCCGACCATAATGGCAACCGGTGTTGCAAGGCCAAGTGCGCAGGGGCAGCTGATGACCAGAACGGAAATCCCCCTTGCCAGAGCATAACCGAAGGTCTGTCCTGCAAGAAGCCAGATGATCGTTGTGATCACTGCGATTGTGATCACTGCCGGTACAAACACACCGGAAACACGGTCTGCGATCTTTGCGATCGGTGCCTTGGTGGCTGCCGCATCACTGACCATTTTGATGATCTGGGAAAGGGTGGTATCCTCTCCCACTCTGGTCGCTTCGCATTTGATAAATCCGGACTGATTCACAGTTGCCGCAGAAACCATATCTCCGGTTTCTTTATCAACCGGGATACTCTCGCCGGTCAGTGCGGATTCATTGACTGCGGTGGTTCCTTCCAGGATCACTCCGTCCACCGGAATATTCTCTCCCGGGCGGACGACAAAGGTTTCTCCTTTCTGAACCTGCTCAATAGGAACGGTAAGTTCCTGTCCCTTTCGTACCACGACCGCAGTTTTGGGTGCCAGCTTCATAAGGCTTTTAAGTGCATCCGTTGTCTTTCCTTTAGAACGGGCTTCCAGCATTTTTCCTACGGTGATCAGTGTGAGGATCATGGCTGCAGATTCAAAATAAAAATCCATCATGTAATTCATAACTGCAGCAGAATCTCCATCTACCTGTGCTCTTGTCATGGCAAACAATGCATAGACGCTCCACAGGAAGGATGCCATGGAGCCAAGAGCTACCAGAGTATCCATATTTGGGGAACGGCGCCAAAGACTCTTAAATCCATTGATGAAAAATTTCTGGTTGATCACCATGATGATACCAGCTAGGAGCAGCTGTACCAGTCCCATGGCTACGTGATTGCCGTCAAACCATTTCGGCAGTGGCCATCCCCACATCATGTGCCCCATGGAGAAATACATCAGCACCAGCAAAAATCCCACGGATGTGATAAGGCGTTTCTTTAGGATTGGAGTTTCATGATCTTCCAGCGCTTCTTCTGCCGCAGACATGGAAATCTTTGCTCCGGCAGCTCCGCCCTTTAAGGATGCACCATATCCGGCGGCTTCCACTGCGGCAATGATCTCGCCGGATGAAGCGGTTCCCTCAACTCCCATGGAATTGGTCAGAAGGCTGACGGAACAGCTATTTACCCCCGGAACTTTTGATACGGCTTTTTCCACACGGGCAGAGCAGGCGGCGCAACTCATACCAGTTACATTATATTGTTCCATTTTCTTTCAGTACCTCCTAAAATCCAGTTTGTCCCTTTATTTCATCAGCTTCTGGAGGGTTGCTACCAGCTCATCAATGGTCTCATCCTTACCTTCCCGGATATCCCGGGCAACGCAGGTGCGGATGTGGCTGGCAAGCAGCTCTTTATTAAACGCATTCACTGCAGCATTGACTGCGGCAGATTGGATCAGGATATCATTACAGTAGGCATCATTCTCCATCATTCCTATAATGCCTCTGATCTGGCCTTCAATACGTTTCAGACGGTTGATCAGCTTTTTTTTCTCCTCTTCTGAGCGTGCAGTGTGTTTTTCACAGTAGCAGGGACAGACTTTCTTTTCAGACATAAGCTGTCTCTCCTTTCCCATAAATACCCTCATGGGGTATCCTATTTATATGGAATAATATATACCCTTATGGGGTATTTGTCAATAGAAACAGTATTTTTATAATAAAAAAGCCCGCTCATCCGATAATGGCAATGAGCGGGCAATATAAACTTATAATTAGCCGAATCAGGTAAGTCCCCAACGGGGTTGCGAAAAGCAATAAGCATTGGGTGGGGACTTGTCTATAATTCTACTCTTCCACGATATGTCCGAAATAATAGAACCCCTTGCAGGTATCCAGGCTTACTTTTACATATTTGCCGATGAGATCTTTTTCTCCCGGGAAATGAACCAGAAGATTATGCTGGGTACGGCCAGTAAGAGTACCCTTCTCACGGTTTTCATCTTCTACCAGGATTTCCTGAATGGTTCCCTGGAAACGGGAGGAATTTTCCCGGCCCTTTTCCTGTACCAGGGTAAGAAGACGGCTGAAACGGTCTTTTACCACGTCCTCCGGCACCTGATTTTCCATGCCGGCTGCAGGGGTTCCGCTTCGTTTGGAATAAATAAATGTGAAGGCAGTATCGTAATTTGCTTTTCTTACAACATCCAGTGTTTCCTGGAAATCTTCTTCTGTTTCTCCCGGAAATCCGACCATGATATCTGTTGTCAGCGAAATATCCGGGATCGCCTTACGGATCTTATTTACCAGCTCCAGATATTTCTCCTTGTCGTAACGGCGGTTCATTTCCTTTAAGACTCTGCTGCTTCCGGACTGCAGCGGAAGATGCAGATGGTGACAGATCTTCTGGCTCTCTGCCATGGTCTGGATCAGCTCATCGGACAGGTCCTTCGGATGGGAAGTCATAAAACGGATACGCTTCAGCCCTTCAATCTTTTCCACTTCTTTCAGAAGTTCTGCAAAGGTCACCGGTGTTTCCAGAGTTTTACCGTAGGAGTTTACATTCTGGCCAAGAAGCATGATCTCAGTAACGCCATCTGCGACCAGTTCCTCGATCTCGCGGATGATGGCCTGTGGCTCGCGGCTCTTTTCGCGGCCGCGGACATAAGGAACGATGCAGTAGCTGCAGAAGTTATTGCAGCCAAACATTACGCTGACTCCTGTTTTGAAGGAGTATTTGCGGGAAGTTGGCATGCCCTCTACGATCTCATCGGATTCCTTCCAGATATCAATGATCTGGTCGTCGGTCTGCAGCGTCCGGTAAAAAAGCTCCGGGAATTTGTGGATATTATGGGTTCCGAATACAAGATTTACATATTTATAATCCTTGCGGATCTTTTCCACTACGTGATGCTCCTGCATCATACATCCGAACAGTACGATCTTCATATCCGGGTGCTCCCGTTTGATGCTCTTTAAATGTCCAAGATGTCCATAGATCTTCTGATTGGCATTTTCCCGGACTGTGCAGGTGTTAAATACAACTGCATCAGCATCCTCGGTATCTACCATTTCATATCCCATTTTTTCCATGATGGCCGCAATAGACTCTGTCTGGATGGAGTTCATCTGGCATCCTTCATTCTGGATGTGGAAGGTGGGACGTTTCGTACTGCTTTTGGCAAGAAGCTCTTTACATTTTTCAATGTACTGAAGCTGGATCTCTGTTTCTTTGTTCTGGCTCAAATCAATTCCTCCAATAACTAAAAATTTCATATGTATCTATAAATTATTTTTCTTTAGACAATATCAGACGGGAGCATTGAACTCCCGTCTGATATATCATACAGAATTTACAGTTGTCTGTCAAAGAGTTTTTATAATAGCGGTGCAAAAACTCTCAATACATTCTGAATGGCACGTACCACAATATTTCTCTTCTGGCAGAATGCCAGATCAATGGGATCACAGTACTCCAGGGTTTCTGTAAAATCATCCCGGATGTCCAGGATCACATCATTCTTATACATCCAGACACCATCTTCAAAATGCAGATAAAGGCTTCGGTAATCCAGATTTATGGTTCCTACGACGCCTACTTTGTCATCACAGACAAAAGATTTTGCATGTAAAAATCCCGGCTGGTATTCGTAGATCTTTACACCTGCTTCCAGAAGCTGCTTATAATAAGACTGTGTCAGCAGGAATACCATTTTTTTGTCCGGGATACCTGGTGTCATGAGCCGGACATCCACACCGCTTTTTGCAGCGAGGCACAGGGCGGTCATCATCTCATTATCTATGATCAGATATGGTGTGCAGATATAAACATAGTTTTTGGCGCGATTGATAATATTAAGATAAACGTTCTCTCCTACGATCTCATCGTCCAGGGGGGAATCACAGAATGGCTGGACATAACCGTTTCCCGGAAATTCGTTGGGGTGCCACCTGTGCGGAACATAATTTCCGAAATCAAGAGAAGTATCTGTTCTGGTAACGATTCCCCACATATATAGGAACATAGCTGTCATATTCCAGACGCCTTCTCCTTTCAGCATAACGGCTGTATCCTTCCAGTGGCCAAACCGTTTTCGCTGATTGATATATTCGTCAGCCAGGTTGATGCCGCCGGTAAAACCGGTCCAGCCATCGATCACACAGATCTTACGGTGGTCACGGTTATTCTGGATAATATTAAGAATCGGACGGAACCGGTTGAATACTTCGCATTTGATTCCTCGCCGGCGCATCTCCTGATCATACTTGTATGGCAATGTGGTAAGGCAGCCGAAGCCATCATAGATCAGTCGGACATCCACTCCTTCTTTAGCCTTTTTTTCAAGGATATTAAGGATCGTCTGCCACATTACCCCGTCATTTATGATGAAATATTCGATAAAAATAAAATGCTTTGCCTGCTCCAGTTCATGCACCAGAACCGGAAACATATCATCTCCTACCTGAAAATACTCTGCTGTGGTATTCTCGTGAACCGGATATCTTGAATACTGCCAGATGTAATCCGACTGGATCCTCATGGAACGGTCGTCTTCGTTTAAACGTTTTCTTGTGAGCTCTGAGCCTTCCAGGTATTCAGCAGTTTCATCAATAAGATTCTGATAATGCTGCTCCATTACAGCGCCGATCCGTGACTTACCGAAAAGAAGGTACAGGGAAACACCAAATACCGGAAAAATAAGGATCAGCATCGTCCAGGCGAGCTTATAAGATGGATTGATCTTTTTATTTACGATCCACAGAACAACCAGAAAACCTATGGCCTGCATTCCGATCGTCACCCATCTGGAGTATTCCATAAGCCGGAAAAGGGCGATCAGCAGCCATGCCAGCTGCACAACAAGAGCCAGAGCTACATAAAAAATTCGATTAAATAATAATTTAAGGAGCGATCGCAATGGTTTGATAATCAGTTTAATAAACAAATTCATATTTCTTTCCTTCGTCAAACGTTCCTGTTTCTATTTAATTAAAAATCCCTGACCATACAGCCAGGGATTTTTGCGCACAATTAATTATATTTACGTTTTCTTGCGGCTTCAGATTTTTTCTTACGACGAACGCTTGGCTTCTCGTAATGCTCTCTCTTACGGATTTCCTGCTGGATTCCCGCTTTAGCACAGCTTCTCTTGAATCTGCGAAGAGCGCTATCTAAAGTCTCGTTCTCTTTTACGATAACGTTTGACATAGACTCACACCTAACCTCCCTCCAGTTGTAGATTGTGCTAAAATACAACTGTCTGGGTATTTTTCTTGCACGAGTGTTATTATATAGCATAACATGTGGTTTCGTCAACATCTTTTTCGATTTTTATGAAAAAAATGTCAAAATTGTAGATCACGCACAATTTTGTTATTTTGTGAGCTGTTTTTCAAGGATTCCTGCTGCTGCGTCCATAGCTTCCTGTGCCTTCTCCGGATTCTTTCCGCCGGCCTGTGCCATGTTCGGACGTCCGCCGCCGCCACCGCCAACGATGGCTGCTACAGCCTTGATCAGATTTCCTGCATGGGCGCCTGCTTTCTGAGCTGCGTCAGTCGCCATTGCAAGGAGATTTACCTTGCCGCCGTTTACTGCTGCAAGAAGGACAACTCCTTCGCCAAGCTGCTCTTTCAGTTTGTCACCAAGGTCTCTCAGGCCATTCATGTCAACGCCCTCAACTTTGGCTGCAAGAAGTTTTACGCCGTTTACTTCAACAACTTTATCCATGACATCGCCAAGTGCACTCTGGGCAGCTTTGCTCTTGAGAGATTCATTTTCGCTCTGAAGAGCTTTTACCTCAGCCTGAAGATGGCCGATCTTTTCTACAACCTCTGTTGTATTGGCCTTTAATGCTTTTGCAGCCTCATGGAGAAGCTCTTCCTGCTTTCTGTAGTATTCGATAACTGCTTTGCCGGTAAGTGCCTCAATACGGCGTACACCAGCTGCGATACCGGATTCGGAAACGATCTTAAAGAGCATGATGGAGCTTGTATTCTTTACATGAGTACCACCACAGAGCTCTTTGGAGAAGTCTCCCATAGATACCACACGTACCTTCTGGTCGTATTTCTCACCGAAGAGTGCCATTGCTCCGGATTTCTTAGCCTCTTCTACATCCATGATGTCTGTGTGTACTTCAAGGCCTGCCTGAATCTCTTTGTTTACAAGATCTTCTGTTGCCTGGATCTCCTCAGCTGTCATAGCCTGGAAATGAGCAAAGTCAAAACGAAGTCTGTCCGGTGTTACCAGAGAACCTTTCTGCTCTACGTGGGAACCAAGAACTGTTTTCAGCGCTTTCTGAAGAAGATGTGTCGCACTGTGGTTCTTCTCGGTATCTTTTCTTGCATCTTCGTTTACTTTCAGGGATACGGTCTCACCTGTGGAGATCATGCCGGACTCCATATGTCCTACATGGCCGAATTTGCCGCCACGGAGCTTGATGGTGTCCTCAACAACAAACTTGCCATTTGCTGTCTCGATCACACCGATATCGCCTTCCTGTCCACCCATGGTTGCATAGAAAGGAGTCTGCTCTACAAATACGGTACCCTTCTGTCCCTCTGTAAGAGAATCCACGATCTCTGTCTCTGTAGTAAGGACAGTTACTTTTGAGTCAAATGTCAGATGATCATAGCCAACGAATTCAGTTGTTACATTGACATCAATATCATCATATACAGTTGCGTCCGCACCCATATAGTTGGTTACTTCACGGGCTGTACGGGCTTTGACTCTCTGCTCTTCCATGGCTTTCTGGAATCCTTCCTCGTCAATGCCGTAGCCTTTTTCCTCAAGGATCTCCTTTGTGAGGTCAAGAGGGAATCCGTAAGTATCATAAAGTTTGAATGCATTGTCACCGGAAAGAGTTTTCTCGCCGGCTTTCTTCATATCCTCTTCCATGTCGGAAAGGATGCGGAGACCCTGATCGATGGTCTTGTTAAACTGATTCTCCTCGTTTGTAAGAACACGGAAGATAAACTCTTTCTTCTCCTCAAGTTCCGGATAACCGGCTTTGGAGCTCTCGATCACCTGTGCGCTTAATTTTGCAAGGAATGTTCCCTCGATGCCAAGAAGACGTCCGTGACGTGCAGCGCGGCGGATCAGGCGACGGAGAACGTATCCACGTCCCTCATTTGTCGGCATGATTCCATCGGAGATCATAAATGTCGCGGAACGGATATGGTCTGTGATCAGACGGATGGAAACATCGTCTGCATAGTTCTTCTCATATTCTTTATGTGCGATCTCGCATACAAGATTACGAAGTGCACAGATAGTATCTACATCAAAAATAGAATCTACATCCTGAACAACTACAGCAAGACGTTCAAGTCCCATACCGGTATCGATGTTCTTCTGTTTCAGTGTTGTATAGTTTCCGTTTCCATCGTTTTCGAACTGTGTGAAAACGTTGTTCCATACTTCCATGTAACGGTCGCAGTCACAGCCTACCGTACAGCCAGGTTTGCCGCAGCCGTATTTCTCTCCTCGGTCATAATAGATCTCAGAACATGGACCGCACGGACCGGCACCATGTTCCCAGAAGTTATCTTCTTTTCCGAAACGGAAAATACGTTCAGACGGAATCCCTACCTCTTTGTTCCAGATATCGAAGGCTTCATCATCATCCAGGTAAATGGATGGGTAGAGGCGGTCTGCATCAAGCCCTACAACCTCAGTAAGAAACTCCCAGGACCAGTGGATCGCTTCTCTCTTGAAGTAATCACCAAAAGAGAAGTTTCCAAGCATCTCAAAGAATGTACCGTGACGTGCGGTTTTACCTACATTTTCGATATCACCGGTACGGATACATTTCTGGCAGGTTGTTACTCTTGTTCTTGGCGGCTTCTCAGCACCTGTAAAATATGGTTTCAGCGGAGCCATACCTGCATTGATCAGCAGAAGACTCTTGTCTCCCTGAGGAACCAGGGAAAAGCTTTTCATTACAAGATGACCCTTGCTCTCCATAAAGTCAAGGAACATCTTACGAAGTTCGTTCACTCCGTACTTTTTCATGTTGTTATCCTCCTTGTGTCAACCCCATCTGTCAGCATTTCCGGAATGTTGTAGCTTTATCCCGGAAATGTCACAGATATGGGAAATTATTTTACACAGATCTTTTTGAATTTTTTCTTGCCTCGTTTCAGGACGATCCCGTCTCCTGCAAAAGCATCCTTCTCAACCGTGTGGTAAATGTCGGTGAGTTTCTCACCATCGATGGATACACCACCCTGCTGGATCGCACGGCGGCCTTCGGAACGGCTTGGTACCAGCTCTGCTTTTACAAGAAGTGTGATCAGATCGATTTTTCCTTCCTCGTCAAAATCTTCCGCTGAAAGCTCTGTTGTAGGCATATGAGAAGTATCTGCACCTGAGAACAGTGCGCGGGCACCCTCCTGTGCTTTCTTGGCTTCCTCCTCACCGTGTACAAGCTCTGTCAGCTGGTATGCAAGGATCTCCTTGGCTTTGTTCAGCTCGCTACCTTCCCATTTGGCCATCTCGTCGATCTCCTCAAGAGGAAGGAAAGTAAGAAGACGCATACATTTGATAACGTCAGCATCGTCTACATTTCTCCAGTACTGGTAGAAATCGAACGGGGATGTCTTATTCGGATCAAGCCATACAGCTCCGGACTGTGTTTTTCCCATTTTTTTGCCCTCAGAATTGAGAAGCAGTGTGATGGTCATGGCATAGGCATCCTTGCCAAGCTTACGGCGGATCAGCTCGGTACCGCCAAGCATGTTGCTCCACTGGTCATCGCCACCGAACTGCATGTTGCAGCCGTATTTCTGGTACAGCATGTAGAAGTCGTAGCTCTGCATGATCATGTAGTTAAATTCCAGGAAGCTTAAGCCTCGCTCCATACGCTGTTTGTAGCACTCTGCTGTCAGCATACGGTTTACGGAAAAGTGAGCACCTACCTCACGGAGAAGCTCTACATAGTTAAGGTTCATAAGCCAGTCAGCATTGTTTACCATAAGAGCTTTTCCATCAGAGAAATCGATGAAACGGCTCATCTGCTGCTTGAAGCAGTCAATATTGTGCTGGATGGTTTCTTTTGTCAGCATCTGACGCATATCGGTCCTTCCGGACGGGTCACCGATCATTCCTGTTCCGCCGCCGAGAAGGGCGATCGGACGGTTTCCTGCCATCTGCAGTCTCTTCATCAGGCAAAGAGCCATGAAGTGACCTACATGAAGGCTGTCTGCTGTAGGGTCAAAGCCAATATAGAATGTGGCTTTTCCGTTATTTACCATCTCTTTGATCTCGTCTTCGTCTGTAACCTGTGCGATCAGGCCACGTGCTTTCAGTTCTTCCCAAACTGTCATTGTTCTTTCCTCCTGTATAGCTTTTATGTTTACGCTTTTATTAAAGTTTATAATTTACAGTATCAGCGTAAAAAATAAAAATGCCCGGTTCCTGTCCGTTTAGGACGAGAACCGGGTCCCGCGTTACCACCTAAATTTACAGAAAACTCGCATTTCCTGCCTCATAAAGTGAATCTACATCCCGTTATATCCATATATATCAAGATATAAAACCACTTCAGCACAATAACGGGTGCCATTCCGTCGCAGCCTATCTATAATACGCTATTATTATAAAGTTTATAATTTACAGTATCAAGTCCCGATTCGGTGCGCAGCTCCGGGATGTATTCACAAAAGTTCTACCCTGCGCCTCTCACCTGCCGGCTGCTCTCTGTGGGGTTTTCCTCAAGCTACTTCTTCCCTTCCAAGCCTTTTACTATACTATATGAAGTATACAAACTGCTTTTTTGTTTGTCAAGAAATTTTAATATTGCTTTGACAACTTAAAGTGGCAGAATGTTACTTTTTACTCTGTTCTCAGTAACACGCTTCGCGATGCACAGAATTTACGCTGATCGCATAAATTCGCGCGGTATGTTTCGGGTTTTCTGTGAGTGATAAGTGGAACTTTTATTTCTGTAAGCCATTTATTCCTTCATCTACGTAAAGGTCATTGCCGTCTGCCGCTGATGTGGCAAGCTGATCACACCGTTCATTTAACGGATTATCTGCATGTCCCTTAACCCAGTGGAAGCTTACCTGATGCTGCTCCTTGGCCTTTAAAAGGCGTTTCCAGAGATCTACATTCTTCACATCTTCGTTTTTTCCACGTTTCCAGTTTTTCTTTAGCCAGGAATCGATCCAGTGCTGATTAAAAGCATCTACTAGATATTTGGAATCGGAATACAGATCCACCTGGCAGGGGCGGTTCAGTGCTTCCAGTGCTACGATGGCTGCCATCAGCTCCATCCGGTTGTTTGTGGTTTTTTTGTAGCCTCTGGACAGTTCACGTTCATGTAACTGGCCTTTGGTATCGATGTACTGAAGAACTGCTCCGTAGCCTCCCGGTCCATCCGGATTTCCCCGGGCTGCACCATCCGTATAGATTTTCACCTGCATATTTGCTTCTCCTTAAATTTTCAATTTTATGTCCATACGCCTGTTTGTTCAAAGTTTACTGCCGGAGACTATGTTGCTTATACCCAGTCTACAAAAAATGTATGGCCTTTATAAGTTTCATATTTCACTTTGCTGAAATTCAGATTCTGGTTCCAGAAATAGCTGGTCATCATGAAATACATATAATTAAAATCTTTCTGTTTAAATCCTCTGAGTGTTCTGGCTTTGCCGGAAGTGACATGTTTATTGAAAATAGTCATTGCTTCTCTTGCAGCCTGATAAGCAAGAGTACGGTTTTCAAACTGACCATTGAGACGTTTGAGAAGGGCCCCGTTCCGCACTACAGAATACTGTGGGGTTGTGCTGCTTCCGATATTCTCATAGATCACACCTCGTATCGTAGATGGAAATTCCTTGTCTGATTTGATCGTACGATTCAGAACACAAAGTGCTACTGCTTCCATTCCGATCTTGCCCTGATCGCCTGCTTCTGATTCGCAAAGCGCGGCCAGAAGTGCTTCATCGGATGTCTTGCCGTTGGCTATTCCAGGATGGCTCTTATATTCTTTTACCATAGTGTAATATCTGCTGTTTTTGGTATCGTAAACTTTGACATCTCCATTGCTGACATTTAGATTTGGTTTGGTAGTCTTCGCAGTGGCCACTCCGTCTGCTGCGATGGAGTATGTAATTCCATTCACTGTTACGGAGGTACTTACTGCCATGACACCGTTGGATTTAAAATAATAGTTCTTCTGATTGATCGTCTTCAGACCAGTATACATATAACCGGTACTGGTGGCAAAATAGTAGCTGATATTTTTGGATTTGTTTTTTACCCATTTGATTGCCATATAACCGGAAGTTTTGTAAAAATAACGTTTCTGCCCTTTGCTGTTGGTGAGCCAGCCGGTTGCCATAATGCCTCCGCCTTTTGTGAAATAACGTTTCCTTCCCTTGCTGCAGTTTACCCAGCCTGTGGTAAGCTTACCTGTTTTGGGATTGAAATAGCGCTTATGGCCTTTGGAATCTGTCATCCAGCCGGTTGCCATAACACCCTTGCCTTTTGTAAAATAGTAGGTATATTTGCCATTGACCTTCATCCAGCCCTTTACCTGTACTCCGGTCTTTGTGTTAAAGTAGTACTTGTATCCGCCCAGGGTCATCCAGCCTTTCTGCTTGCTCCCATCACTTTTTATGTAGTATGTTTTTCCATCGATAGTTTTAAAGCCTGCAGTGGCAGCCTGTACCTCTTTTGCAGAAGCAGAAAAAACTGTGCTTCCCACGATCAGCAGCATGGCAAGCATCAGACCCTTCAGCCATTTTTTTGTTCTGAAACTCTTCATAATTTTCCCCATTTCCTGTTTTAGATATAAAAGCTAGTTTGTCTCAAAAATTACAAAAATGTTACATTTCGTTTATTATATCGTAATGAATAAACACTGTCAACTTTTTTGTAACTGTGGACGGACTCCTGCCATATGATGAAGTGTAAATAAAATTTGCTGGAGGACTTATCGATGAGTGACTTAGCGGCTACCAATTGTGGATGTGATTGCGGATGTGGTTGTGATTCCGGATGTAGCACAGGATGTGGATGTAACAATAACTGTGGCTGTAATAATGGCTGCGGAAATTCCCTGTTTGGAAACGGTGGAAACAGCTGCTCCTGTATCCTTTGGATCATCTGTCTGATGTGTTGCTGTGGAAACAACAGTGGCTGTGGCTGTAATAACAACGGCTGCAACGACAGCTGTTGGATCATCATCCTTCTTCTGCTTTTGTGCGGAAATGGATGCGGCTGCAACAATTGCTGCTGATCTTTTGAAAAGGCAGAGGTTATTTCCTCTGCCTTTTCTGCTGCCGTTTTTTTGTTTCCTCCTGTTTCTGTTTTTTCTCTTCCAGACATTTCAGATCTATTTCATAAAAAGAATTTCCATCAATGACAAGTTCCTGTTTTTTTTCAGATTCCATAATCACATTCCTTTGAAAAATTTCTTCTATATATAATATGACCAGAGAAGGTTTCTGTCATATTTCTTTCTGCAAATTCATAGATTTCAGGAAAAAGGATTTTTTTATGGAACAGGAGCCTATCGCACGTACTGCTCTGGATGAAATGGTGGAAAGTGACCAGGATCAGATGCTGAAAGCCATGATCCCGTACCTTCCTTCTTCCGGGCAGCGGTTTTTATCTGTGTATACGAAAGTCCGGGAACTTCGGAATACCATGTCGCTTTTTCAAAGCAGCCGTAGAACAGCCGATCTGCAGGCTACCGGTTTTTCCGGCACCGATCCTCTGGAAATGCTGCAGGATATCCGTAAGTGCTGTGGCGGAGAAAATCGCCGTCAGATCGATCATATCACCAGTCTTATGGCTACGATCCAGATGCTTCAGATCATGAATGAAGATTCGTCAGGAGGTGAGAATCCATGAGTGATGACTGGAAAAATAATCCCCGGCTTTCCGGAATGGACCCTCAGAAGCTTTCCATGCTTCAGGGTCTGGCAGATCAGGGATTGGGGAAAAATCCGTCCGAACTTCTGCCTTTTATCATGGGCGCAGCTTCTAAAGGAAAAAATGCGGGCTTAAATTTCAGCTCTGATGAGATCTCCACTATCATAGAAGTTCTGAAAATGGGGAAAAGTCCGGCAGAGGCAGCTAAGCTTGACAGAATTGTGAATTTGATGAAAATGATACGTCATTAACAGCTCTGTGATCCCGGAACAGCGGTTTTCTGTTCCGGGATTTTCTACTTTATAATTCTTTTTATATTTGTCGGAATATAATCTGCAAAAATCTGACATATCCATAAATTCTATCGCATAATTCATAGAACATATTCCCTATTTTTGTGATATTTTTTTATCATTTTCCCTTTCTTCTTATATCAGTATATGGTATACTTGTCCGTGAAATGAATGATATGCAAAATAGGATTTTATGCGTCAAGTGTTTGGCGAATGGGGAGTTGTCGCCAGAACGAAAAGTACGTCTTACGGTATGAAATCCGCACCCGTTGCAGCAATATAAGAGAATATCTCATATTGTGTAGGGCTTTTTCGACATACGTTCTATTACAATTGGAGATATCTTTTTTTATGCGCAAAAATAAAAGAGACAGTCTCCGAAAAACGTGATTTTTTTAACAAATGGAGGTTGTTATTTATGGTAGACAAAGCAAAAGTTGAAGAGGCGATCAAGCTTCTTCTCGAGGGAATCGGCGAGGATGTAAACAGAGAGGGACTGCAGGGAACTCCGGAACGTATCGCCCGCATGTGCGAGGAAATTTATGGCGGACTTGATAATGAAGCGGATGAACATCTTCAGAAACAGTTTCATGTAGAGAACAATGAAATGGTTCTGGAAAAGGATATTACCTTTTATTCCATGTGCGAACATCATCTTATGCCTTTTTACGGTAAAGCTCATATCGCATATATCCCAAATGGCAAGGTTACCGGCTTAAGCAAGCTGGCCCGTACCGTTGATGTGTATGCAAGAAGACCGCAGATCCAGGAACGTCTGACTGTGCAGATCGCAGATGCGCTGGAACGTGTTCTCGCTCCTAAGGGAATCATGGTTATGCTGGAAGCGGAGCATACCTGCATGACCATGCGTGGGATCAAAAAGCCGGGAAGCAAAACGGTTACGACTGTTACCAGAGGTGAATTTAAAGAAAATATGGAGCTTCAGAAACAGTTCCTTGCTATGGTCAAGGACTGATGGACAGAGTGAATCAGATCTGGAATCATCCGCTTTATCAGAATGAGCTTAATAAGCTTCAGCTTCTGGAGACTGACCGTGAATTCTGCAGACATACACCGGAGCATTTTTTGGATGTGGCACGCCTTGCCTATATCCGGGCACTTGAGGAAAATGCTCCTGTTTCAAAGGAACTGATCTACTGTACTGCCCTTCTTCACGATATCGGACGGGCCAGACAGTATGAAGATGGCACTCCTCATGATGAGGCCGGTGCTGCTATCGCAGGACAGATCTTAAACGAGCTTGGATTTTCTATGGAAGAAATGGAAGCGATCATTGCGGCAATACGTGGTCACAGAGCTCAGACGGATCCGACAGTTCTTGGAAAACTGCTCTATACTGCGGACAAAAGCTCCAGAAACTGTTTTTCCTGTAAAGCAGAGCCGGAATGTTACTGGTCTCCTGCTAAAAAAAATATGACGATCCAATATTAGGAGGTTTTTCCATGAAAATCGGAAATCGTGAGTTTGATGTAAAAAACAAAACATATATTATGGGTATCCTAAATGTTACACCGGATTCTTTCTCAGATGGCGGAAAATGGAACGATATGGAGCATGCCCTGAAACATACAGAAGCTATGATCGCCGAAGGTGCTGATATTCTTGATATCGGTGGGGAATCCACACGTCCGGGGCATACACCGGTTGGCGCACAGGAGGAGATCGAGCGTATTCTTCCTGTTATCGAAGCAGTAAAAGGGCGTTTTGATATCCCCATCTCTGTAGATACCTATAAGGGATGTGTTGCGGAAGAAGCCCTGAAACACGGAGCAGATCTTATCAATGACATCTGGGGACTGAAATATGATCCTGAAATGGCTCCTGTCATTGCCAGATATCAGGCTCCTTGCTGTCTGATGCATAACAAAGATAATACTGAATACAATAATTTTATTGTGGATATGCTGGCAGAAACCCAGGAATGTGTCAATATTGCCAAACGTGCCGGCATTGCCGATGATAAGATCATCCTTGATCCTGGTGTCGGATTTGGTAAAACATATGAGATGAACCTGATGACCATGGATAATCTGGAGCTTTTCCGGAAGCTGGGATATCCGGTGCTTCTTGGTACCTCCAGAAAATCCATGATCGGACTTGCCCTTGATCTTCCTGTAGATCAGCGTGTAGAGGGAACTCTTGCCACATCGGTGATCGGTGTTATGAAGGGTTGTGCATTTGTCCGTGTTCATGACATCAAAGAAAATAAACGCGTCATCCAGATGACAGAAGCTATTCTGGGACGTTAGGAGGAACTGATGGATAAAATCGAAATCAGAGATCTTGAGATTTTTGCAAACCATGGTGTGTTTCCGGAAGAAACAGCTCTCGGACAGAAATTTGTTGTTTCTGCTGTTATGTATACAGAAACACGTCCGGCAGGGCTGACAGATGATCTTTCTGCTTCCATCAATTATGGAGAAGTCAGTCATATGATCACCGATTTTCTTCAGAAAAATACTTATAAACTTCTGGAGGCTGCTGTGGAGAATCTGGCAGAGACGCTGCTGCTTTCTCTCCCTCTTCTTAAAAAGATCACTCTCCGTATTGAAAAGCCCTGGGCTCCGGTAGGCCTTCCGCTGAAAACCGTTGCTGTGGGAATTACCCGAGGCTGGCATACGGCTTATATTGCTTTTGGTTCCAATATGGGGGATAAGAAGAAATACCTGGACAATGCGATCCAGGGTCTTCGGGATATGAAAGAGATTGTTGTTGAAAAGGTTTCCGAGTATCTTGTAACGGAGCCTTATGGGGATGTGGAGCAGGATGAGTTTCTCAACGGAGCCTTAAGAGTCCGGACGCTGCTTTCTCCGGAGGAGCTTCTTGACAGGCTGCATGTGCTGGAACAGGCTGCGGACCGGAAAAGGATCATTCACTGGGGACCAAGGACACTGGATCTGGATATTCTGTTTTACGATAATGAGATCATTGATACAGTGGAACTACATGTGCCTCATATTGATATGGAAAACAGGGATTTTGTTTTGAAGCCTATGGTGGAGATCGCACCGTATCTTCGGCATCCGGTGTTGAATTTAACAATGGAGCAGTTGTTAAAAAAGCTTGAGGGAAAAACTTTGGCGGTGTGACTTTATTTATTAAATAATAAAAAGATAACAAGCCCGATACAGATATCTTTACTACAATCTGTATCGGGCTTGTTTTGTATCAGTGTGAATTATTGACTATTATCTAAAAAATATTTTATTTCTGGTTTACCAGGTCGAATTCGTCGGTGATCTCTTTGGATGGTGCCTTGGTAATGAGGCTGACGATGATGTTTGCTGCAATGGCCACCAGGAATGCGGGAAGAAGTTCATAGATTCCCCAGGCGCCGCCGAGCGTGCTGATTCCGTATTTCCAGATAAATACCATGGAACCGCCACAGATCATTCCTGCTAGGGCTCCCTGCCAGTTGGAACGTCTCCAGAATAATGCTAGAAGTACCACCGGGCCGAATACGGCTCCGAAGCCTGCCCAGGCAAAGGATACGATAGTAAACACAGAGCTGTTCGGGTCGCGGGCAATAAACATGGCTACTACTGCGATGAGAAGAAGCGTGATCTTATCGGCTACCATGCTTTCTTTTTTTGTTTCTTTATCCTTCAGGATACTTCCGAGAAGGTCGGAAGAAACTGCTGAGGATGCTGCCAGGAGCTGAGAATCTGCAGTTGACATGGTGGATGCCAGGATTCCTGCAAGGATGAGTCCTGCAAGGATTGCTGCAATTACACCATGTTTACTGAGAAGATCTGCGATCTGAACGATAATTGTCTCAGATGCGGAGCCTTCCAGAAGGTCAAACTCTCCTGCTGCTGTCATTCCAAGTCCTACCACACCGATCAGTACTGCTACTGCCAGTGAGATCACTACCCATGTAGTTGCTACTCTTCTGGAAAGTGTAAGCTTCTCTTCGTCTTCGATCGCCATGAAACGAAGAAGAATATGCGGCATTCCGAAATATCCAAGTCCCCATGCAAGCATGGAAATGATATTAAGCAGTGGATATGCCTGTTCTGTTCCGGTTGTTGGATCATATGTAGTAAACATAGTCAGATATCCGGGCAGTGATCTTGCATGGTCTGCAACTGCTTCAATACCACCTGCTGTGCTGATCCCGAATACAAATACGATCACAAGAGCGATGGACATGATGATACTCTGGATAAAGTCCGTGGTAGATGCTGCCAGGAATCCTCCCAGTGTGGTGTATCCAACGATGACCAGTGCACTGATGATCATAGCTGGCAGATATTTTACACCGAAGAGACTTGCAAAAAGTTTACCACAGGCTGCAAATCCGGAAGCTGTATACGGAATAAAAAAGATCACGATAAAAATCGCTCCGATAGACTGCAGGATCTTTTTCTCATCTCTGTAACGATTACTGAAAAAGGATGGCAATGTAATGGAATTTCCTGCCACATGTGTGTAGCGGCGGATTCTTTTTGCCACGATCCTCCAGTTTACGTAAGTTCCGATCGCAAGGCCAATGGCTGTCCAGCCTGCATCTGCAATACCGGTAAGATAAGCAAGTCCCGGCAGGCCCATCAGAAGCCAGCTGCTCATGTCAGAAGCCTCTGCACTCATAGCTGTGACAAGTGGACCAAGCTTTCGTCCTCCAAGATAGAAATCAGAACTGTCATTATTGTTCTTGGAGCAAAGATAACCTACAAAGATCATTGCACCCAGATAGACGATAATGGCTGCCATTATACAAATATGTGCTGTTGTCATTGTTTCTCTCCCTTCCATGTTTCTGCTTTAAAATTACAGAACATGAGGGATTTTGCTTATGCATCCCTATTATAGGGCAAAATAAATAAGGCTAATTTCTTTGCCCTATTTCATCCTTCTAATATGATAGAATGTTGCTTCCCA
>NZ_RCXU01000031.1:0-46156 GCF_004167315.1 Blautia sp. aa_0143 | reverse complement strand
ACGTACTATTGTTTATATTGAAGCGAATGTTACTATGAGGAGCCGTATGCGGGAAAGCCGCACGTACGGATCTGTGAGGGGCTAAGATTGAGAGGTCTTAGTCTACTCGACTGTATATATCTTTTAAAAGGTATATGATTAAGAAAAACGGCAGGAGGTATCTGAATGAAATCACATAAATATTGGTCTATCGGTGCACTGATTACAATGCTTGGAACTTTTTATACAGGTTATAAGGGATCAAAAGAAGGCCATAAGTACTTTGCAGCAAGTTCTTTGCTTTGCATGATTATGGCTATTTATACAGGACACAAGATGATTTCTGGTAAAAGTAGGAAGAAAAAAGAAGTTTCAGTAGAGAGTGTTGAAGATTAAAAAACAAAATATTTTAATAAATAACGCCGGTGCGGGATTTTTGATATCCAGTACTGGCGTTATTTATTCTACAGGGGATTGGGGGGTGTAGCCACCAAATAGTCAGTTTGCATTCCTTGTCAAAAGACATCGGATCACAGTTCAGTACATCCATATAAAACTCTTTTCATAGGATGCTTCGTCTGAATTCATCTGCAATCTCCGTCATAATAAAAATATCTCCATCATTTCAAAAGAGAATGCTGGAGATATTTCGCCTTGCTTATTCTTGTAGTAACCAATCGGCTATATCGTAAATTACGATTCCTTCATAGCTATATTGGGGATGTTTGGTTCTAGCAATAATCATTTTCGGATAAGCATCTCGAATCTGAAGCCGAGGAAAGCATTCTCTCTCAAATGTTTACTGCCCGGAAATGTTGTCGCTGATCTGAATATAAAACTTCTCGTTGCTTCTCTGAGCAATAAAGTCGGTTTCCTTTTGATAGAGCTTGCCGACATAAACATTATATGAAAATAGATCATACGCTCTGTTTTTTGCAATATTTTATCTTGCGAATTTATCATTGTAACGAATATGCATATCTTCCCAATCCATGAACAATACATAAAATACTTTCCCGTATTGCGGGCTCTCTACAATTCTTCCATGATCAAGAACAGAAAAATAAGTTCCGTCAGCTTTTCGAAGATGAAAGTGAGTATAGTCATTTTCATTGCCGTTGTCAATCTGTTCCCAGATACTTGATTCTATCTGTTGCTGTTCATCTTCACGAATCAAGTTGCGAAAACTTTTCTCAGTAAGTCTGAACAGTTCATCTATATCTTTATATCCGGACATATGAAGAAATTCATCATTTGCAAAAATTAGTTCATCATCTTCTTTGTCAGCTCTGTATATGATGAATGCACCTGGAAGATGTTCAGAGATATCCTTGAATGCGAATCCAAGTTGTTTGCGGGCACCTGACGGAAGTCCTTCTCTGTAGACCATACATCCATTTTTTCCATGAAGCTTTATTTCATAAAGAGCGGCATCTGCGCAGCGCATGAGTTGTGAACGATTGGATGCAAATGTTGGATATTCTGCATATCCTAGAGAAATATAAAATGCATGTTCCTTACCATGGTATGAGAATGATTTAGGAAGTTTGGTGAATTTCTGCAGCTGTATATCTGCTTCTGCAAAGGTACAATTTGGTAAAAGAATGCAGAATTCGTCACCACCATTTCTTCCAAGTAATGCATCGGATGGGAAAAAAGTCTTCATGCTGTCTGCAAGATTCTTTAGTGCCCTGTCTCCGTAATTATGTCCATAGATATCATTAATAAACTTGAAATCATCGATATCAAGGAGCGCAGCCACAAAATGTGTTTTTGGATTTTTTTGAATCATTTTTTCTGCAAATTCATCAAATCCATAGCGGTTATAAATATTTGTAAGAGAGTCTGTGCGCGCCAGTATCTGAAACTTTTTCTTATGTTCTTTTGCTACTAACCATACTCTGGTAAGAACTGACAGGAGAAGGCTTATTGTAAGAAAAATTCCGATGATGATTACCAGTAATGTGGCATTTCTCCATCCACTTTTAGGAGTTACTTCAAATTTCCAGTTTTCGTCTCCTATTGTAAATGTATAAGAAACAGGACGATTTATTTGCCCATCTGATTGATAAACCACTTTATAAGTATCACTCCATGGAGCGTCTGTTTTTGAAATTTTGTATTCGTATCCAAAATTTGAAAGTGCACTGATTGAATCTGAAAAAATATCCGGAACACGCAGGATAACAATAGTAAATCCCCAGAAATACTCATGTCCGTTTTTATCTTTCAGGTATATGGGATTGCGGACTGCAATTCCATATCCTCCCTGTTTTAATTTGAAGGGGCCCTGCGTAATGATTGTATGGTTGTCTCTTGCGTAACAGGAAATTTTTCCGCGGTCTTTATCATGGATCAAATCAATCTTACCTGCCTCATTTTCATTAGCCGGATAAATATCTGTAACAACACCATTAGGAGCGAGCTGTACACTTTCAATAGAATCAGACATAAGATTTCCTGCAATTGTTTCAAACTGACGGATTTCGCCATCTTCACTTATTAAGATTTGCTTCAAGGTATCTGTGATCTCAATTCCATTTGTAATTTCATTCTTTATTTGTTCGCCATAGGTGGCTACGTTTAATTGTGCTGTTATGTGTCTCTGCTCTTTTTCGTGGGTGTCTGTTTTGTATACAATCAAACTAATAAGGCATATGCCCAGTAAAAAAGTGATAAGAGGCACAAGTGTTTTCTTTTTCACTTGGTTCACCTTATTCTGTTCATGGGAATTATTATAATAAAGCATTATATCACAGAAGTTGAAAAACAGAATAAGTTTTATGAAAAAAACGAACTGTGCAAAATCTTTATACATCTATGACAGAAGAATATATATCGATAGGGATTTGTGAAATCTATATATTTTAAGAAGGAGCCTTGGAATCATCATAAATATCCTGTATTTTTGCTTTTACAGCTTTACGACGTTTTTCTGTATCAGAAGGTACGTGGTGGAGCCATGCAAGATATCCTGAGCGAGAGACACCTAAAAATTTCAACATTCCGAAGACGGAAACCCGACGTCCAGCCTTTTTGGCAGCTTCCGTCTTCTCAGACACTTCAAGATAAATGGCTTCCGTCATTTTCCCAGAATGTTGATTGCTTTTTCTAACACATCAAGTGCATCTTGGGCATCACGTAATTCACGTCTGAGACGGGCAATTTCCTTCTGCTCATCAGATGCATAATTACCAGAACCACGAACAGGAATATCACCTGATTCCCGGAAGTCTTTTAGCCATTTTGTTAATGTGCTGTATCCGATGCCAAGATTTTCTGCACATCCACGTACTCCGAGATCTTTGTGATCCTGATAGTACTGGACTGCATCAAGTTTAAATTGTTTGTCATGTTGCTTTGCCATATGAGATCTTCCTTCAGCATGCCTCTATTGTATCATGCTTATGTGTATTTGGAATTTCTCATTTTGGTTTGTACTATTTATATTCTAGCACCAATACCTGCAATCTATGAAGGCAAATCTGAGAGAAATTATTCACTATATTGACGAGTCAACACTTGAAAAAGCGAAGAACGAAAAAGTTCAAAAGCAAGAGTCTCCCTCAAAGACGTCAAAAGACGTAGAGGAGTCTGTTGATAAGATGATCTCCAATCGTATGAGCAAAGCATATTCTGAATGGAAATCAAATCAAGATACACAGCCATTTAATGAAAATATAGAGAAGGAATACCAGAAGCTTTTGGAAACACTGTCTCCGGAACAAGAGGAAGTGCTTACGAAGTATTGTGATGAAATATTTGCCAGCGGAGCAGAGACAGAAGAGTTTTTCTATCGCCTGGGTATAAAGGATGGACTGAGATTAAAAAGTACGGTAAAATCTGTATTAGAAATGATGTCGTGAAATCGGAAGTTGGAGGGATAATGAGATGAATATAAAAGATTTTAAGTGGACGAGAGAACCTGATGATTACACGCTGACAGATGACAAAATTGAGATTATTACACAGCCTGGAACTGATTTGTGGCAAAGAACTTACTATCATTTCCGCAATGATAATGCTCCGGTTCTGCAGATAGAAACAGAGAAAAAGTTTTTTTCATTTATAGTAAAAACTGATTTTAAGGAAAGCCATCATCGCTTTGATCAGTGCGGTGTGGTTATGTATCTTGACAGTGAGAATTGGTTGAAAGGTTCTATAGAATATGAGAATGACTATTTTCAGCACCTGGGAAGTGTTGTGACAAACAATGGATATTCAGATTGGGCAACTACGGAAATTGATGCAGAGATTAAATCTATATGGTATTGTTTCAGTAGACGTGAAGATGATTATTGCATTGAATGTTCTGAGGATGGAATACGGTTTAAGCAAATGAGGATTTGTCATATGTGGGCTGGTGCAGGAAAAATCAAATTTGGAATTTATGCATGCAGTCCGGAAGATTCATCGTTTAAAGCGGTATTTACAGATATGAAATTGACGGAGTGTCAATGGAAAGCCCACGATGGTCAAAAGCCGGATGAGATGTAGCAGACTGTATTTGATATAAAAAACCAATATGAAAATAGTTAAAGTTTTTCAGTTTGTGTAACTGAGAAAAATGAAAATTGCGGAGGTGGATTTGTTGAAGGAAAGTACATATCAAACTCCTTGCGGAACAATTCACTATTGGTCAAATAATCTGAGTTTGGATACAACGACGCTTGTATTTCTTCCGGGGCTGACTGCTGACCATAGACTGTTTGATAAACAGGTTGCGTACTTCGATGGAAAATATAATATTATTGTATGGGATGCACCGGCTCATGCCTCTTCCTGGCCGTTCCGGTTTGATTTTGACTTGTTTGATAAGGCAAAATGGCTGAATGTGATTCTTGAAAAAGAAGAAATCATAAAACCAATTATAATCGGTCAATCAATGGGAGGATATGTAGGCCAGGCTTATGCACAATTGTATCCTGACCGGCTGGCAGGTTTTATTTCCATTGATTCAGCACCGCTCCAGAGAAACTATGTGACAGCAGTGGAGATCTGGCTTCTGAAAAGAATGGAACCAGTATATGCATATTACCCATGGAAGTTGCTTTTGAAATCCGGAACTGAGGGAGTTGCAACTTCTGAGTATGGCAGAAATCTGATGAAGGAAATGATGCTGGTCTATGATGGTGATCAGCATCGTTATGCCCAAATTGCCGGGCATGGATTTCGTATTCTGGCAGAGGCAATGGAAAAGGATCTGCCATATGAAATCAAATGTCCTTCCCTGTTGATATGTGGTACAAAGGATCATGCCGGTTCATGCATAAGGTATAACAGAGAATGGCATCGAAAAACGAAAATTCCTTTAAAGTGGATTGAAGGGGCCGGTCATAATTCTAATACAGATAAACCGGAGATGATAAATAGTTTGATAGAAGAATTCCTTTCAAACATATAAAGACTATTGAAAACAATTGGTCAACCGTTATAAAAGGACAATAAACAAATCGGAATCAGTAGGAGGATCATTATGAGATTTTATAACATATTTTTCAGCCCGACAGGAGGTACAGAGAAAGTAGCAGATATTGTTGCGAAAGGGACGAAGCTGGATGCTGAAGAAATCGACCTAATTAAAGAACCAAATAAACTCATGAAGGTGAAATTTGAAAAAAAGGACCTATGTTTGGTTGCTGTACCGTCTTACGGTGGACGCATTCCATCAGTTGTAACGGATATGTTCCGCAAAGTAAAGGCAGATGGTACGAAAGCAATTCTTGTGGCAGTATTTGGAAACCGTATGATTGATGATACTCTATTGGAACTACAGGATGTTCTGGAGGCATCAGGATTTGTATGTATCGCAGGAATGGAGGCAGTCGCAGAGCATTCCCTGATGCACCAATTTGGAACCGGACGCCCGGATCAGCAGGATGAAAAGGAATTGCTGGAATTTGCCGCAAAGATTATGCAAAACAGCGAAGCACAAAGGACACCTGCATTTCCGGGAAACAGACCATATCGAGAATATGGTGGTGTTCCACTCAAACCTGTTGCAAATGGAAAATGCACTTCCTGCGGTCTGTGCGCAAAAGAATGCCCGGCAGGTGCCATTCCGTTGGACAATCCGAAGATGACCGATAAGGATAAGTGTATTTCTTGTATGCACTGTGTAGCAGTCTGTCCGAAGAAAGCAAGAAATTACAGTAAGCTTGTCAGTTTTATCGCTGGACTGAAAATGAAAAAGGTTTGTTCCAGTAGGAAGGAAAACAAATTGTATTTATAATAGGGCGAGCAATACAATGAGAAACATGTAAATTGATACGTGAACAATCGGCTCAGTATGATATTTAATTAAATATTGCAATGAAAAGATCATTTACCGTAAACAAGCAGTAGATGGTCTTTTTTATATCTTTTTGTGAACAAGTAGAGATTTATAGCTGGTAATATGTGTTTTATCATAATCCGTGAAATAAGATGAGTTAATTCTTCGATTTACATATTTTTTAAGGTGTTCCGGCATGGTATTATGATACTTATAAAGAACCAATTATATCTGTTGGAGAGAGCGGTGAAAAGTTATGAAGTTATTGTTTAAACAAAGGCTGTTTTCATGGTTTGACAGCTATGATATCTATGATGAAGCAGGCAACACTGTTTATGTAGTAAAAGGCCAGTTGTCCTGGGGACATAAACTTGTAATTTATGATGCCTATGGAAATGAAGTAGGAATGGTTGTTCAGAAAGTACTTACTTTTCTTCCTAAATTTGAAATTTATAAAAACGGCAGTTATATCGGATGCCTGAGCAAAGAATTCTCATTCCTGACGCCACATTATAATATTGATTACAATGGATGGCATATTGATGGAACCATTATGGAATGGGACTATAGCATTCTTAATCAAAGCGGTTATTCAATTGCACGGGTTAGTAAAGAACTGTTTCATATGACTGATACATATGTTATTGATGTGCAGGATCCAGGAAATGCATTGGATGCGTTGATGTTCGTACTTGCGATTGATGCAGAAAAATGTTCCAGGAATTAGATAGTTGATCTTGTTACCGAAGATATTCGGAGATGGGGAGGTAGCATGGGATTATTTAAAAAGAAAATCGTGAAAAAAACATATGACCGAGAACATATGAAACCAGTTATTCGTGCAAGCATTTGTACTGGAGAAGAAGTAGCAGGATTCAAAGACATACGGACTGGAAAAATCGAAGAAATCATGCTGATCAGATCTCCAGAGGACTTAGAAAAATTCAAAGAGATATATGAGATAACAGAGGAAATTGCAAAAGAATATTAGACATTGGATGAGGAGGAGATGTTGTCATGAGAACTATAGGTAATATCCTTTGGTTTATATTTGGAGGATTACTGGGCGGTTTGGCCTGGGTTTTTGCAGGTTGCATATGGTGTATTACAATTATTGGAATTCCGGTAGGTCTGCAATGTTTTAAATTTGCAACCTTGGCATTTTGGCCGTTTGGAAAAGAAATCGTGTATGGAAATGGCATGTTTTCATTTCTGGTAAATCTTATATGGATTATATTTTTTGGATGGGAAATGGCACTTGGAAACCTGATAGTGGGTTGTATTTGGTGCATTACGATAGTTGGAATTCCATTTGGAAAGCAGTTCTTCAAGATGGCAAGACTCTCTTTCATGCCATTTGGTGCGAGTGTGATAGGGTAGAATGTGTAAGGTCTTATTGATGAAAAATGAAATAATATTATTCACGGATGGTAATATTAATATTGGAGTTCAAATAAAACCTGAACAGGAAACAGTCTGGTTGACACAGAAGTATTGTTTGATGTTAAGCATATGCAGCAGCCGGTCACTGATAAGGAATTTAAAAATTTCACAGACTGTGCGGTTAAGAAAAGTAACGAAAATGCCCTGATTTTCACAACTGAAGATATGGAGAAGCCTTTCATAAGCTTTAATGAAGGAATGTGGAATTTCTTTGAACCGGAGCTTCAGAAGAGATTGTATGAAATGGAAAAAATCTTTTAATATATATTGATCAATGATATAATATTCTAAAATTTTGATGATAAAGGAAATATAGTAATTAAAAATGTTACAAAGTTGTTCTTGATAAAAATATTATTTGGTAACATGAGATGTTTTATGTTAAAAAGAAAAGTGACGCATTACATAAAAAATGGGTAGATTCAAAAAATAAAAAATGTCTTGTAATTCAGGGAGCCAGACAAACAGGAAAAACATATATAGTTGAAAGATTTGCAGAAGAGAACTATGAAGAAATTGTTGAAATTAATTTTAAACAGATACCTTCTGCGATGGATATTTTTTCCGGTGATCTAAAAGTAGATGATATGGTTATGGCTATGTCCGTATTTGATGACGGAAAGTGCAAAAGCATTAGATAAAATATTGCAGACCATGAGAGAGTGGGGAAACTGATATTTATAACTTTGAATTTGGAGGTTATCGGAAATGACTGAAAGAGAAAAAATGCTAAGTGGAGAGTTGTACGATCCAACGGATAAAGAATTGGAGCAATTACGTGTGAATGCACGTAAATTAGCAAGAAAATACAATTCGACGGATGAAGATGATCAAGAAGAACAAGCACAGATATTGAGGGAATTATTGCCAGCAACAGAGGAACTCCCCTATTTACAGGCGCCTGTTTATTTTGATTACGGATGTAATACGTTCTTTGGAAGATTCAGCTCTGCTAATTTTAACTTTACATGTTTAGATGTATGTGAAATACATATAGGCGATAATGTGATGATTGGTCCAAATGTTACATTGGCAACTCCTATGCATCCATTATTACCTGAAGAACGCAATATTAGGAAAAGAGAAGATGGAAGTTTCTATAATCTTGAATATGCGAAGCCAATAACTATAAAGGATAATTGCTGGCTGGCATCCAATGTGGTTGTTTGCGGTGGTGTCACCATAGGAGAAGGGTGTGTAATTGGTGCAGGGAGTGTTGTAACAAAAGATATTCCGCCGTATAGTTTGGCAGTTGGAAATCCATGCCGGGTCATTCGAAAAATAACTGAGAAAGATCATATGCCAGATGGAATTGAAAAGAATTAAAAATTTGCATTGATGATAAGCAGTTCATCTGAATAAAGAAAATAAAATGATCACAATTAATAACGCCGATGCAGGATTTTTATAATCCTATATCGGCGTTTGTTGGTTATAAGAGAATGTATTTTACACTTATTTTCCAAATGTATTGCTGGATTTAGCAGCAGCTTTAGCTGCCATGGTGTTAGTGGACTCAAACAAGGAAGTTGTCGGTGCGACCGGACACATCAGTACCCGTCCTGTTCCACGATAAACATTTACCAGACCCTCTCCGCTAACTGCAGATCCGACAAGTGTTTTTGTAGATCTTTCTACGGTAAATTCAAGATTTGATGACCAGCATACAGCAAGGTTTCCATCAATTTTCAGTTCATCATTTTCCAATATGACTTCAATCAATTCATCTTCGGGAACATTAGACTCCAGTGCAGCTACACCATTTCCCTGCAAACTCAGATTAAACAGACCTTCGCTACCTAATACTGCTGATGAAAGGTTCTTTCTGGCTACAACTTTACTTTTTACATTTGCATCACAAGCCAGGAACATGCCATCTTCAATTGTCATTCCGGCTGGTCCCCATTTGCCAATGTCTGTAAGGATAATATATTTGTATGTCGGTTCTAATACCAGACAGCCTTCACCAACATATTCCGGTTTAACTGCGGTTTCTTTTGTAACCGCACCCTTGAATGCCTTTCCAAGGAAATCTCCGATACCTTTTACACCAGATGTGGCTTGTACATTACCACCCATCCATTGCATGGCACCAGCCTGGATAACAGCTGAATGGTCTTTATCAATATCAATAACAACCTGTCTTCTTCTGACATGCATTTTACTCATGAAATACTCATTCATTGCATTCATAGGTGAAACGCTGGCATCCTGCACATATTCAAGCACGTGGAAGTTTTCGATACTTTTCGCATATTTTCTGTTTTCATTTTGCAAGTTTTCAATTCGCATAGCATAATCTCCCTTTTAATAATAATTTATGATGTTGCTCGGATATGCTTATTATAAAAGAGGCAGCATAGATAGGAAACAATTCGTGCAGAGAAATATAAAGACAGAATTCTCAAAATTCGAGAAATATAAAGATGCAATTCTTCATGGTGGCTGTGTATTATGAAAAATAAATTTGTTATAGTGACAATATCAACAAAAAAACAGAATATAAATGGGGTGATCAGATGGAAGTGGCACAGAGAATTCGATTAATCCGGATAATAGAAAAGATGGAGAAAAATTCGGCATTCAGTAATAAGCTTGGCATAAAGAACACATCTGAATATTTAGCAGAAAAAGAACAGAAAAAATGAAAGACACATATCAGAATGAGTTTCAGAAGGAGTAAAAAAATGTTATCGTTATTATTTGCAATTTGTATGATTTGGTTTGTTGGAAAATTTTTTGTTTTTGGGTTAAGAGCATCCTGGGGAATTATGAAATTACTTTGCACAGTTATTTTCTTCCCGGTGATATTGATTGGTATGGTTGTAGGTGGACTGATGTACATTGCTTTTCCATTGTTGATTGTCGGTGGCATTATAGCATTGGTGACGTCACATTCATAATCGATCAGGAGGAGAAAACGAATGGATATGATATTGAAAAAGAAAAAAGAGAAGCAATTGAAGCTGGACGTAGAGCTTTGAACAGTCTTCAGGCAGCAAAAGAAAATTTAAACAGTGCAAAGAACTGGGGACTGGTAGATATGTTTGGCGGTGGTTTTTTCACTACGATGCTAAAACATTCTAGAATTGATCAGGCCAAACGGAATATGGAACAGGCAAAGTATGATCTTCGTAATTTCAGTAGAGAATTAAATGATGTAAATATGGTATGTAATTTGAATATCGATACTGGAGATTTTCTTTCTTTTGCGGATTATTTTTTTGATGGATTTGTTGTGGACTGGGTGGTCCAGGATCGAATCAATAATGCAAAAAGACAGGTAGAAGAAGCTATTCGAAGAACAGAAAGTATCGTCAATCAATTACAGCGTATGTAAAGGAAAAGGCAATGAGTCAGAAATGGTTCATTGCCTTTCGTTGCGTTATGGCTTATTTTAATTTTTCTTTTTTGGCATTTAAGAGCTCAAGATTCTTGGTGAAGGCGCTTTCTCCGGAACCTTGATACCAGCTTTGCAGATCATAGCATCAAAAATTTTTCAATTATATGCAGGGTATTCTGTTGCTTCTGGAGATCCTGCTTTTCTTTTTTTGCTGAGGACAGTTCTTCTTCCAGTTCCATCTGTTGGCGCTGCAGTTTTTCAGCCGACGGAAGTTTGTGAATACTAAATTCTGAGCACGTATGATGTCACGACAGGCCCGATAGACTTCACAGTGTTTCTGAATTACTTGTTGATTTTGAATTGCCAGTCTCGTTTGCTGAATCTTATTATCGGTGGCATGAATGGAAGCCTCCAAATCTGCAACATGATTTTGGAATTCTTTGTAGTTTAGTTGGCAATTAAAGGCCTTTAATCAGCGTTTAATCTGCCATAGGACCCAATTATCTCCGCCATAGAACCAGTTGGTTGTCGGGATTTTCGCACAGCCATTTATTGTAAGATGATAACATCAAAAAAGAAGAAAAATCCAAGGAGGACTGGCAGATGAAAGGTTATAACACAAGGTCAGTATGGATAATATCAGCAGAAATAAGGTATCTGCTGTCGGAACAGAAAAAGTTTCAAAATAAATCAAAAAATATTGATGAAGTCTACCAATCAGTGTTTTTTCGTTGTATAATGTTTTTGTCGTACAAGGTCACTTTCCTTTGTAATGTTTTGGGTCAAATTCATTATACATCAGAAAGTCCTGTACGATATTTTTTTATGAAAAAGTTGTAAAGTGGTGTTAGATAATAAAATATTGGAACAATGAAAGAGGAACAGGAAATATTTGAGCGAATTGTTATGACGAGAAAGATTTCTGGTCAAGATAGATAAGAATTAGAGTACAGGAGAAAGTAAATGGTAAAACAAATAGTAAGAGATGTTTTCTTCTTAGGCCAGCCATCTGAACCGGCCACGAAAGCTGACATCCAGGTTGGAAAGGATCTGCAGGATACGCTGCAGGCGAACAGAGAACGTTGTGTTGGTATGGCGGCGAACATGATTGGTGTAAAGAAGAATATCATCATTGTGAATATGGGATTCATAAATGTTGTGATGTTCAATCCGGTGATTGTTTCAAAACGTGACATGTATGAGACAGAAGAAGGTTGTCTGTCGCTGGATGGTGTTCGTAAGACGACCAGATACCAGGAAATTGAAGTAGAGTATTATGACTTTAACTGGAAGAAAAAGCGCCAGAAATTGTCAGGATGGACAGCACAGATTTGCCAGCATGAAATTGATCATTTGTCTGGAAAGATTATTTAACCGCATGCGGATTGCGAATATTCGCTTGACTCAAAGCGGATTGTGAGGTGACGGATATGCTGAAAAACGTACTGATCGTGGTGGATGATATAGAAAAATCCATAGAGTTTTATAAGGACTTATTTGGACTGCAAGTGATTCTTAAGAATGAAGGCAATGTGATCTTATCGGAGGGACTTGTTTTGCAGGATGCCGACGTATGGGGGAAAACATTGAATGAAACTTCTACGCCATTCAATAACAGGATGGAACTGTATTTCGAGGATTTTGATATAGATGGATTGCTTGCAAAATATGAATCCGGTAAGTATTTCGTCCGATATGCCACTGAACTAACAGAACTTGCAGGTGGGCAGAAGCTTGTAAGGCTGTATGATCCGAGTGGTAATCTCATCGAGGTTCGTACGCCATTTATGTGTAATTAAAGGAGAAGATATGCAGATTTTTGTTGATGCAGATGCCTGTCCGGTAATTGGTATTGTTGAAAAAGTTGCAAAAGAGCACAGTGTTCCTGTAACGTTGTTGTGTGATACCAATCATGTGTTATCTTCTGATTACAGTGAAGTGATCGTAGTTGGAGCCGGAGCAGATGCCGTGGATTATAAACTGATCAGCATTTGCCATAAAGGCGATATTGTTGTATCACAGGACTACGGTGTGGCTGCAATGGCATTAGGAAAAAATGCGTATGCGATTCATCAATCCGGGAAATGGTATACCAATGAAAATATTGACCAGATGCTTATGGAACGGCATCTGAATAAGAAAGCACGAAGGGCATCCGGAAAGAATCATTTAAAAGGACCACGAAAACGAACATCGGAGGATGATGAGCATTTTAGAGAATCCTTTGAGAAAATGATACATATGGCAATGGATAAGGAGAATTGATTTGAACGTACAGATTTTTGGAACAAAGAAGTGCAATGATACAAAGAAAGCAGAACGTTTCTTTAAGGAACGTGGGATCAAGTTTCAGTTTATTGATATGAAAGAAAAGGGCATGAGTAAGGGCGAATTTAATTCAGTTGCCCAGGCAAATGGTGGACTGGAAAATATGATCAACTGGGAGGGCAAGGATAAGGATCTGCTTGCGCTCATTAAGTATATTGCAGAGGAAGATAAACTTGAGAAGGTACTGGAAAATCCGCAGGTGATTAAGACACCGGTTGTCCGTAATGGAAAACAATCCACTCTTGGATATCAGCCGGATATCTGGAAGGCGTGGAAGTAAGAAACAGGATGTTTTACCATGTATGAGGAAGAAGAAAATTGTTGGCGTTGTTCCTTCCAATCTGATGGAAAATGGATCAATGTAAACGAACTTCTGCAGACGTTTGGCGGAGGTGGACATGCTGCAGCAGCTGGTGTGCGTAAACGGACGAATGATGTTGAAAAATTCAGGCAGGAAATCCTTGAGCGGATTGTTATGATGAGAAAGTTTTCCGGGCAGGATAAATAAGAATTAGAAACAGAACACAGGAGAATCGGGAGGTGTAGAATGATGGAAAAGGAAAGAACCTATATTGCAATCGATCTTAAGTCATTCTATGCGTCTGTGGAATGTAAAGAACGAAATCGCGATCCTTTGACAACCAATCTTGTGGTTGCAGATAAAAGCAGAACAGAAAAGACAATCTGTCTTGCGGTATCGCCAGCATTAAAGTGTTATGGGATACCAGGAAGGGCTCGTTTATTTGAGGTTGTTCAAAAAGTAAAAGAAGCCAACAGCGCCCGCAGGTGGAAAGTGCCGAACAGAACTTTTATCGGAGCCTCTGATGACAGCACAGAATTAGATACCAATCCGGAACTGGAGATTGATTATATTGTTGCTCCTCCCCGGATGGCTCTCTATCTGGAATACAGCACCAGAATTTACAGTATTTATCTGAAATATATTGCGCCGGAAGATATTTTCCCGTATTCGATCGACGAAGTATTTATGGATGTAACGGATTATCTGCATACTTATAATATGACAGCAAGAGAACTTGCAATGACCATGATACAGGATGTGCTGAAAACGACAGGTATAACGGCAACTGCTGGAATCGGAACGAATATGTATCTGTGTAAGATTGCGATGGATATCGTGGCGAAGCACATTAAAGCAGATAAAGATGGTGTACGAATTGCAGAACTGGATGAAATGTCATACCGAAGGAAACTCTGGGGTCACAGACCACTTACTGATTTTTGGAGAGTAGGAAAAGGATATGCAAAGAAGCTGGAAGAATACGGGCTTTATACAATGGGAGATATTGCCAGATGTTCCATCGGAAAAGAAAATGAGTTATATAATGAAGACCTGTTATATAGGTCGTTTGGTGTTAATGCAGAGCTGCTGATTGACCATGCCTGGGGATATGAGCCCTGTACCATGGAAATGGTCAAGGCTTATAAGCCGGAAACGAACAGTGTTTGTTCCGGGCAGGTACTTCATTGCCCTTATGATTTTGAAAAAGCAAAATTAGTCGTTAAAGAGATGACAGACCAGATGGTTTTGGATTTGGTGGATAAGAAGCTTGTAACGGATCAGATCGTGTTGACGGTTGGTTATGATATTGAGAATCTGAACAATGCCGACAGGAGAAAACAGTATCATGGAGAGGTTACGATCGACCGTTATGGAAGAAGAATTCCGAAACATGCACATGGAACGACTAATCTGAAACGGCAGACTTCCTCAACCAAGATGATAACGGATGCAGTAATAGAGTTATATGACAGGATCGTTGACAGAAACCTGCTTGTCAGAAGAATCAATATCACAGCGAACAGGCTTGTGGATGAAAGTTCTGTCAAGAAAGAAGAAGTATATGAGCAGCTGGATCTTTTTACGGATTATGAGGCGCAAAGGAAAAAGCAGGAAGAGGAAGAGGCTGCGCTGGATCGCGAAAAACGTATGCAGGAAGCAATGCTCAGTATCAAAAAGAAATTTGGAAAAAACGCTGTACTGAAGGGGATGAATCTTCAGGAAGGTGCAACCGCCAGGGACAGAAATGAACAGATTGGCGGTCATAAGGCGTAAAGGAGTTGAAAGAGGATGAAAAATAATTCTTATGACGATATCATTAATTTACCGCATCCGGTCTCTAAGAATCATCCGCAAATGCCACTTCGGGATCGGGCAGCGCAATTTGCTCCTTTTGCAGCCCTGACCGGACATGATGCTGCGATAAAGGAAACGGCAAGATTAACCGATGAAAGATTGGAACTGAGCGAGGAAGCGATTGCTCAGCTGAATGAAAAAATCAATATAATCAGAAATAATATCGGTATAGAACAGAAAGTATCGATAACTTATTTTATTCCCGATGCAAAAAAAGCAGGCGGCTCCTATGTTACGTGCTCTGGTATTGTAAAAAAGATAGACGAATACGAGCATACCATCATTATGACGGATCAAACGGTTATTCCAATCGAGCAGATAAGTGATATTAAATGTGAAGAGTGGCAAATCTGAGAGTTGGATGGCGGAAAGTATCGCATTCCGATGTTATGTGAAAGACTGGCTGGAAAAACAGGGATACTGTTAAAAAATACCCATTATAATTATAAGCCAAAGAATATGAATAGTGCTTATCTATTACTGTTTCGAAACTTCCCAGGGGTGGTATTATAATACTTATGAAAAAGTTCACAAAAATAACTGCTATTTGAAAACCCGCAGGTATATGCTATCTCAGTAACAGACATTGTAGTATTTTGAAGAAGAAAAACAGATTTTTCCAAACGATAGCGATTTAGATATACCATTGGGGAAGTATTCAAATATTTCTGAAAAAGGGAAGTGCATTTTGTCTTGCAGCAATTTCCTGAGGATGAAATATCTTTAAGCATAATTTTTTGGGAATAATTTTTTTGCACATATCCGATCATTGTAGTAAGAGCCAGAGTATCCTCTGTATCTTTATCATAATCTGGAAAATAGTTCATATTTTCAGCAAGGAGGCGAAAAATATGAACGGTTTTTTCCAGCGTAATAAATGGCTGTATTTCATCCACATTTTTTTTGTAAAGCATTTCAAGGTCACGAAGAATAGAATTCTGCCACAGGATAGACGGATTCAGTGGCTGATAGGGAAAATGAATATTCTGTATCAGGGGATTTAGACATTTTTCCACAAAATAAGTATTTACAGAAAGCAACTGCGGAGATAACATAATACAGGTAAAGAGACATTCTGTATGAGTATCGGAATAGCCATAATGAAAGCAGCGGCTGTTTACAAAAATTCCTTCACCTGCTTGCAAAGAAATCTTCTGACCATTCACATCATAAAACATCTGTCCCTCTAAAATCAGAATAAATTCCAGATCGTCATGCCAATGACTGACTGCACGAAAATCAGGATAGCGTGAAAGCTGTCCCTTTTTTATATATGCAGGAAAGTCTGGATTGTTATAGGCAACATTTTCAGATGCATCTGAATTTAAAACAATGCTTGGACATACTTCCATCAAAATAATCTCCTTTTCGAACGTTTGTTATATTATTATAGCTGATTATGGTATAAAAATCAATAAAATTGGTTTATTTTTATATTGTGCACAGAAAGGAAAAATTGTAGATGGGAAACGAATTCACAAATAAGATTTTGAAACTTGCTCTGCCCATTACAGCACAACAATTTATGTTAGCACTTGTAAGTGCATGCGATGCTTTTATGTTGGGAGGATTAAATCAGAACTCTCTGTCAGCAATTTCGCTGGCTTCGCAGATCACCTTTGTTTTTAATTTGATTTTAACAGCACTTACAATAGGGGAAAATATGTTTGTTGCACAGTATTATGGAAAAAGAGATTTTGATGGATTACGGACATCAGCAGGACTTGTATTAAGATATGTATTCATAATTTCCATTCTCTTTCTGCTTGCAACATTCTTTATTCCTGAAATGCTCATGCGACTGTTTACAAACGATACTATATTGATTGATTATGGTATTAAGTATTTGAAAGTGATTGGATTATCCTATATCTTTTCAGGGGTTCTGCAGGTTTTGCAGGGAATCTTGAAAAATTGTGGTTATGCAGGTAGATGTACCATAATAAGTGCAGTTGTTGTCTGTGTTAATATTATACTGAATGTTATTCTGAATGTTATTCTGATTTACGGATACATGGGCTTTCCAAGAATGGAGATTGCAGGTGCGGCACTGGCTACTGTCATTGCAAATGGACTTGGTCTGGTTATTACGATTTATATTTTGCACCTGAAAAAGGAATTTTGGATTGGAGTAAAAGACATAAAAAGCAGGGAAGTCCATATAACGAGGAAATTCTGGAAACATGTCTATCCGGTACTTTTTAATGAACTTGCCTGGGGCGGTGGATTTACGATGTATTCTGTCATACTTGGACATCTTGGTTCCGATGCTATCGCAGCCAATTCTATTGCAAATATAACCAAGAATCTTTTAATCTGTGGTTGTACCGGTTTTGGATATGGTGGAAGTATTATTGTCGGAAATCTGCTTGGTAAAGGGAACTTATCTGAAGCAAAGAAAAACGGAAATATTTTATGCAAAACTTCGGTATTTTTGGGCGTGGTGACGGCTGGAGTGATTTTTCTTGCGACACCTGTAATCCTGCATTTTACGAATCTGACTGATATAGCAACAGGATATTTAAAGAATATGCTGTTTATAAGCAGCTATTATGTAATAGGAAAATCAATTAATTCTATGACAATAGGTGGTATTTTTCCAGCAGGGGGAGATACAAAATTTGGATTAATATGTGATGTGGTTACCATGTGGTGCTTTGCAGTTCCACTGGGATGTATCGCAGCATTTGTATTTAAATTGCCAGTAATGATGGTGTATTTTGTCTTAAATCTGGATGAACTGGTAAAACTTCCGGCAGTATTTAAACATTATAAACAATATAAATGGTTAAAAAATTTAACAGAAATGGAGAATTAAATTATGGATATGAAAAAAAGAAGAGATATGCAGCTTGCTTACATTTCAGATGAAGCGGTTATGGAAGAACAGAGGATAGGTAGAAAAATTCTGCAAAAACTTAATTTTGCAGATCGGTCGGATTTTGATGGGATTGCAGAAATAGTAAAAGAACTTTTGGGAAAATCGGAAGGTGCATGGATTAACCCACCTTTTTACTGCGATTATGGTTCGCATATAGAAGTAGGTAAAAATTTCTTTGCAAATTATAACTGTACAATTATAGATGTGGCAAAGGTAAAAATCGGTGATAACTGTCAGATGGCACCCAATGTATCTATTTATACGGCAGGACATCCAATTTATCCAGATACGCGCAATTCTGCTTTTGAATACGGAAAAGAGGTTACCATCGGGGATAATGTATGGTTGGGAGGAAATACAGTAGTGTGTCCGGGAGTACATATTGGAGACAATGTGGTAATTGGTGCAGGAAGTGTTGTAACAAAAGACATTCCGGACTGGTCCATTGCAGCTGGAAATCCATGTCGTGTGATTAGAAAAATAACAGATGAGGACAGGAGAAAATTGTTTCACAATGAAGAAATTGATGATGAAGCATGGGATATGATATGTGCACAGGCGGAAAAATAATATGATCATGAGAGAACGGATTGCAGCCGGATAATTATCAGCAGATTATTGTGAAGGGCTTCCGGAAGATCGGATAAACTGTAAAAAAGGAATGATTCAGTTTAATTCGGGAGTTTTTTTGGGTATAAACATCAATGCTGTTGTATTGCGGGTTATATTTTGCAAATATTGTTCTCATCGTATCATATCTCCCTAAAGCCAATTGAGTCTGTAAAATGCCTTATGAATTATAAGATTTTGATCAGTCTTTTTCTTCATAACTTCATGGTTCCTTTAACAAAAAAACATAAAAAATCAGAATAAAAATCCATCGAGTTCGATAAATGCATGACTCGATGGATTTTTTTCTATTGGTTAATCAAAACTTTACTGCCCATAAAAGAGGAATTGCAATGATGTTTTTTGTCTAAAACTGTATTTTAAATAATGCAGTTTTTTAAATGTGTAGAATATCAGATTATGAAAGACAAAAAAATATACAAAACAGGTAAAAATACTGAGAAGAAAATAGAAAGAACAAATGTATAATAAAGTTACTAAAAAATACAAAAAAATAAACAGAAAACAAACAATTTAATGAATGGAGGAAGGGAAAATGAAAAGTAATACTGTTATTTTTACTGAACCATATAAGGCTGAAATACAAGAAATTGATTGCCCTAAGCCAGGAAAATCAGAGGTTTTGATTCGAACGGAACAAACCTTAATTAGCACAGGAACGGAATTAACTTTCTTGACTGGGGAATGTCCGGAAAAATCAAAATGGTCAGAATATATTCACTATCCGCAAAAGAGTGGTTACTCAAATGTGGGTATTATTGAAGAAGTAGGTGAAGGTGTTTCAAAGGATTTAATTGGAAAACGTGTAGCAAGTTTCAGTGGACATTCACAGTATGTCATTGTGAATGTAAATGAGCTTCGTATGATTAATTATGAAATTAAACCAGAAGAAGCAACATTTTTTGCACTTGCAGAAACAACGATCAATGGAATTCGAAGAACTGGTATCGAATTAGGAAACAGGGTTGTAGTATATGGAGCTGGTATTGTAGGTCAACTGGCGGCCAGGTTTTTACTTGCAGGAGGATGTACAGAAATTTTTGTGGTAAACAGGAGTGAAGCAAGACTGAAGCATTTACCTGATCAGAGGGCAATTATTCCGATTTGCTCCACAAAAGAAGATCCAATCTCGATTATAAAAGAATATACATATGGGGATATGGCAGATATTGTTATTGAAACAACGGGAAATGCAGATGCGATTCCGGAAGAATTTTTAGCTTTGCACCAGCAGGGAAAGCTTTGTATGTTGAGTTCACCTAAGAAAAAGACCTTAATTGATTTTCATGATTGTTGTAATGCAGTAAGTGTAAACATTATTGGCGCACATACATCTTCACAGGCACCGGTAAAAACTTATGACAATCCGTGGACATGTGAAAGAAATAGTGAAACATTTTTTAAGTTGATTTACAACAAACAGGTAGATATGTCAGAAATGATTACACATCGTGTAAGCTATAAAGAGGCACCGCAGATGTATCAGATGCTGTTAAAGGATCGCACGCAGGCAATGGGTGTTGTTCTGGATTGGAGATAAGATGAAGGGTAGTAAAGAAGAAATTAAGGCAATCGATTTACGTAGCGATTATAAAGTAAATCCGATAGGAATTCACAATGTAGCTCCACGCTTATCCTGGAGAATGACGGCGTATGGAAAAAACCGCAAACAGAGTGCCTACCAGATTCAGGTATTTAAAAAGGAGTCGGATATTAAGGAAGTTCTTGTCTGGGATAGCGAAAAAGTTTATTCCGGCGAATCTGTGAACATTCCGTATAAAGGAAAGCAGCTTGCATCCAGAGAGAGGGTTTATTGGAAAGTTCGTATATGGGATGAAAAGGAAAATGTTTCTGAATGGAGTGAGGAGGCTTTTTTTGAAGCCGGTTTATTAAATAAGACGGATTGGGAAGCAGAGTGGATTTGTGCGCCAGAGAAGGCAGCAGCGGTTTATTTTAGAAAAGTCTGCAATATAGAGAAGCAGCCGAAATCCGGGCGGTTGTATATTTCCGGGTTAGGGTATTACGAAGCTTATCTTAACGGAAAAAAATGTGGGGAAGATGTTCTCACGCCGAATCGAACGCATTATACGGAACGAGTTTTTTACCATACATATGATATAACAACTGCGGTTGTTCACGGAGAAAATGTTTTTGGTGTTGAGCTTGGTAATGGATGGTATAACCAAAAAGATAAAATTAACGAAAAAAAATTATGGTATGGATATCCAAAGCTTTTGTTCCAGATTGAAATAGAATATGCAGATGGAGACAAAGATGTATTTATAAGCGATGAAAATACGAAATGGCATGAAAGCCCTAGAATTTATAATAATATTTATTTTGGAGAAATATATGATGCACGTAAGGAGAGTATAGGCTGGCGAGAAAAAGATTTCGAAGACCTGGATTGGAAATTTGCAGGTAAAGCAGAGAAACCAGGCGGAGAATTAACCAAACAGAAAGCTCCGTCAGATCAAAAGATTTGCGAACTTTTTCCAAAGAAGATCAGTGAAGTAACGCCCGGAATGTATGTGATTGATTTTGGTCAGAATATGACTGGCTGGGTTAAAATGAGGGTATCTGGCAAAGAGGGAGATAAGGTTCAGTTACGGTTTGGTGAAGAACTATGGCCGGATGGGAAAATAAATTATTATAGTACTGGAAGCGGGTGGAAACAGCAAAAAGATATTTATATTTTAAGTGGAAAAAAAGAAGAATATTATGAACCGGCATTTACGTGGCATGGATTTCGATATGTAGAGGTACAGGGATATCCGGGAATCCCAAAGAGGGAAGACTTTGTGGCGGTGCATATTCGGGCAGGTGTCGAACGGTCAGGTAAATTTATATGCTCTAACGCATTGATCAATCAGATTCAGAAAGCAAGTCTGTGGTCGATGGAGAGTGGTTTACATGGAGGCATTCCACTTGATTCTCCTCACAGAGAACGGCAGGGGTATGGAGGGGATGCATTGATTACAGCAAAAGCTATGATGTATAGCTATGACATGCACGAATTCTATTCCGACTGGATGGATGACTTTATAGATGCACAGGACAAGACAACAGGATTTTTGCCACACACAGTACCATGTCAGGACGGCGGTGGTGGTCCGGCCTGGGGCAGTGCTTTGATTATTATCACATGGCTTATGTACCGTTACTACGGAGACACGAAGAGTGCAGAAGAGTATTTTGATAATATGATTCATTGGATGCAATTCCTGCAGACCGGAATGGAAAAAGGAATTGTTGAGGGTGAAGGTACAGATAAGGACTGTCTTGGAGAATGGTCGACACCTGGAGAAATTTTAATACCTCCGCGATTTGTTAATACTTTTTTCTATGCATATAATGCGAAACTTATGACAGAATTGGCAGAGGTGCTTGGCCGGTCAGCAGATGCAGAGTATTTTCAGAATCAGTATAATGAAACAGTGCTTAGCTTTAGAAACGAGTTTTATGATTCTAAAAATGGTAGGTACAGTATTGGGGCACAGGGAACGGAAGCATTTGCGAATAAGTTGGGTGCTATCAGAGAAAGAGAACTTTGCGAAGTAAAACAGTATTTGGAGAAACATATTACCAAGGAGTGCGAAGGAAACTTAGATACAGGAATTTTTGGGACACCATTATTATTTGAAACACTTGTTGAATTTGGCCTTGGTGAAGTAGCCTATCATATGATTACTAGCGTAACGTATCCAAGCTATGGATATATGATTACAAATGGAGCCACTACATTATGGGAATACTGGGAAAAAGAGTATGGATTTTATCAGTGTCCTGCGAATCATAATCAGCCGATGTTCGGCAGTATAAGCAGCTTCTTTTACGAAAAGCTGGCTGGAATTAAGCCATTAAAGCCGGCATACAAGAAAATTGAAATTAAGCCGGCAATGATAGGAGATCTCAGATTTGTATCATCCAGTGTAAAGACACCGTATGGAGAAGTCTGCATAGATTGGGAGAGAAACGAAGACGAAATTTTAGTGTCTGTGGTAATTCCGCCAAATACGGAAGCAGTTTTGCTGATTCCAGGACAAGAAAGAAAAGAAATTGGATCTGGTAACTATCAGTTTAGATATGTTGCATGTGAGAAATAATAAGAAATACAGCTTGCCTTTTTTAGCAGGCTGTATGACTATGAAAAACTGGAGTTAACACGATAAAAGTTTTAAGTTTATCAGTATGAAGATTGTGAGAGATTATAATTTATGGAAGGGTGATAAAAAATGTCTTACAGAAGTCATGAAATTTTACAGGGTCCCGGGTATGCAAATGTAAGAGCTTTATATAAAGCAGACGGATATGCAGAAGAGGAACTGAAACGCCCAATCATTGGGATTGCAAATGCATATAATTCGATTTGTCCGGGTCATATTGTCCTGCGCCAGATGGCAGAAAGAATTCGTGAAGGAATTCAGGCGGCAGGGGGGATGCCAATTGAATTTGGAACAATTGGTGCCTGTGATGGAATTGCAATGGGACACGAGGGCATGCGTTATATCCTTCCGGCAAGAGAAATGATTGCAAATGATGTGGAGGCAATGGTGCAGGCTCATCGTTTAGATGGCATTGTATTACTGGGAAGCTGTGACAAAATTATTCCGGGAATGTTGATAGGAGCAATGAGGGTAAATTTGCCTGCAATTTTTATTAATGGAGGACCAAGTCTTCCGGGACATATGGCAGATGGAAATCCCTATGGAGGAGAGTGGATCGACCATTCCTGTATTCAGCAGTCGGAAGGAGCTTTACAGGCAGAAAAGATTACAGAAAAAGAGTTTAAGTGGATAGAGGATAATGCAATGCCGACAGTTGGATCCTGCGCGATGCTTGGTACAGCAAATACAATGGGATGCCTTGCAGAAGCTATGGGAATCATGCTGCCAGGTTCAGCTACGATTCCGGCAGTATATAGTAAACGTATGGCCGCCGCTTACAATAGTGGAAAAGCAATCGTTGATTTGGTACATAAGAATATAAGGATTCAGGATATTATTACAAAAAGGGCGCTGGCAAATGCAATAATGGTAAATTCAGCGATGGGAGGGTCAACAAACGCTGTATTGCATTTGCTGGCAATTGCACATAGCGGAAAAATTAATTTAACAATAGATGATTTTGAAACGATCAGCAGTGGGATTCAGCATTTGGTGGCTATGATTCCGGCTGGAAAATATACATTGTTTGATTTCTTTGAAGCTGGCGGCGTACAGGCTTTGATGAAAGAGATGGAAGAAAAACTGTATGTGGATGCATTAACATGTACAGGAGATACATTATATGAGAATTTGATGCATGCAGAGAATAGATCTCGGGAAGTAATTCATGCAATTCAAAATCCAGTACATAAGCGAGCAGGTATTAAGATCCTGTATGGAAATATAGCACCCGACGGTGCGGTAACGAAGCCGTCAGCAATTCCAGAAGAGGCAGTACACTTTTGTGGAAAAGCAAAGATTTATGAAAGTGAAGAATCGGCGTTGACAGGAATTCGGAATGGAGAAGTACAAGGTGGGGAAGTTGTTGTGATTCGAAATGAAGGACCCAAAGGTGGACCAGGGATGCCGGAAATGTATAAAGCTATGAAGCTGTTAGTTGGCTTAGGCTTGGGATCGAAGGTATGTCTGATTACAGATGGCAGATTTTCAGGATCAAACAACGGGTGCTTTGTGGGGCATATTTGTCCTGAAGCTGCAGACGATGGAGCGATTGCATATTTACAGGATGGGGATATGATATCAGTCGATGTGGAAAATGGAAAAATTGATGCAATAGATGTAGATTTTGAAGAACGAAGGAAAAAGAAATACATATGTCATCAAAAGGTAGAAGGATATTTGTACCAGTATGCAAAAAATGTGACATCTGCATCAAAAGGAGCAGTGATTCCCACTTATGAGAACGAATGATAGATGCAGCATCGTTAATAATTGAGGGAAAGAGGCAGTAGTGTAGTGTGAAAGAAAGTAGAGGAAGACCATAAATTGACGCACTTGAATAAGCTGTCTAAGGCAGGCAACTTTTTAAAGTGTTATAGAGTTAGAAAATTAAATCAAGAAGCTAATGGTTCATCAGGAGGAAATAATCCCTCTCGTTGTAATAGTTTCTTGGCTTGCTTGATAGCTTTTGCTTTTTGTTTTTCAACAAGAGCTACAGGCATATCGATTTTGTAAAGATCGCTCGGATTCCACTGCTCACCAGTAGACAGCATCTGATAGATAGCAGTAAGAATCATACGGGCAATAGCGATAATGGCTCTTTTCTTGCCACGGCGTTTGACAAGAGAATCATATTTCTTTTTGTAGTAAGGAGATTTGTCAGATTTTACGGCTGCATGAGCACACTGTACTAATGCAGGTTTGAGGTAGATACCGGCACGTGTAATCCGAACAGACTTCTTCTTACCAGCAGACTCATTGCTGCCTGGCGTTAAACCAGCCCAGCAACACAAACGTTTAGAACTTGAGAACTGAGACATGTCAGTACCGATTTCGGAGATGACAGTGATTGCACTATCACGTTTGACACCCGGAATGGTACAGAGAAACTGGACAGCATCTTCTTTGGATTTGAGCCTCCTAAGAAGCTTAGATGCGATTTCTTCGTGGTTAATAGATGTACCCGATTGTTCAAGCAGATAGTCGATAATGGATGTGGATGACTTCCCAAAGATATCGGAAACAACAGAATCTAATGCAACATTACAAACGGTAAGAGCATTCTGATATCTATTCTTTTCACTTGAACGGCAGGAAACAAGCTTGTAACGATAGCGAGTGTATTCCCTAAGAATACGGACTTTCTTGCAAGTAATATAATTGCCTTTGACAAGTCCAAGGCGGAACAAATCTCCAATCCATTTAGAATCTTTTGTATCATCTTTGTTGCCTTTCACCGCCTTTACCCATTTAGGATTGGCAATGACAACATTGATATCATCTTCCAGAAGATTAAAGACAGGAACTCAGTATTTACCTGTGGATTCCATGCAGACATTATGGCAATCATTGTCGAGAAGCCATTGCTTGAATTCAAGAATTGAATTGTTAAAGGTGGAAAAGCGCTTCTTTTGGTAAGAAGGCTCAATGCCACCAGTGGTTTTTACAATTGTGGCAACGAGAAAAGATTTGTGGACATCGACACCACAACAGGTTTGATAAGTAACTTTCATAGTCAGACTCCTTTCGTGAATGATAAGAAGCCATTGACTGAACTGCCACACAATTAAACGAAAGGCTTAAACAATTCTTAGTGTACGGATTCATGATGTCACTTATTTGTGCTTGAAAAGGCAGAACTTACACTGATTAGTATGCTGTCTAAAACGAAGAAAGTTATTACAACTCCTCCTCCCGTGCTTTGTAGTGTAGCTTCTTGCAAACTATTTTACAGCACAGTGTAGAGAGTTGGAACACTTTCATTACTATTTGCGCCGCCAGCCGAAGGCGGCGGAATGGAGATTAGTATGAAGGATTTTCAGGAAAAAATTGAAAAAATAGGAGTTATTCCGGTTATCGTAATCGATGAAGCAAAAAATGCAGAACCGCTTGCAGAAGCATTAGTGGCGGGTGGGCTTCCGTGTGCGGAAATTACATTTCGAACACAGGCTGCGGAAGAAAGTATCCGCATTATGACGCAAAAGTATCCCGAGATGATAGTTGGAGCTGGGACTGTTTTAAATGTAGAACAGGTTGAACGTGCGATGAATGCAGGTGCACGATTTATTGTTTGTCCCGGGTTTGATTCAAAAGTGGTTGACTATTGCCTGGAACGAAAAATTCCAGTTTTACCTGGATGCGTTACACCATCTGAAATAATGCAGGCGATCGCCTGTGGTTTAAAAATGGTGAAATTTTTCCCGGCGGTTCAGTTTGGTGGGGTGGCAATGATTAAAGCGTTGGCAGCACCGTATAATGAAATGAAATTTGTGCCGACCGGTGGAGTAAATAAAGAGAATTTAAAAGAGTTTCTTTCGTATAAGGCAGTAGCAGCTTGCGGGGGGAGCTGGATGGTAAAAAGGGAATGGATTCAGAACGGTGAATTTGACAGAATCCGAAGTCTGGTAATAGAAGCTGCAAAATTAAAAGGTGAAATCAGGTCAGAAAATAGAAACGAAAAAAGGAGATAATGAAAAAATGGATTTACATCTAAAGGAATCGTGTGAATGTAAATATGATGCAGTTTCACTTGGCGAAGTAATGCTGCGACTGGATCCGGGTGAAGGAAGAATTCGCACTGCGCGTTCATTTCGAGTTTGGGAAGGCGGCGGAGAATATAATGTGATTCGAGGCCTGAGTAAGTGCTTTGGGTTAGATACAGCAGTTATTTCTGCATTTGCCAAAAATGAAGTGGGAATGTTGTTAGAAGATCTGATCTGTCAGGGAAAAGTAGATACATCATTGATTAAGTGGGCAGATACTGATGGAATAGGACGGGTATGCAGAAATGGCCTGAATTTTACAGAACGAGGATTTGGAATCCGCGGAGCGTTAGGATGCTCGGATCGTGCGAATACTGCAATTTCCAAGGCAACTTCGGCAGATTTTGATTTTGAATATATTTTTGGAAAGCTTGGTGTACGCTGGTTTCATACAGGAGGAATTTATGCAGCACTTTCAGAAAAATCATGTGAAACGGTAGTGGATGCAATAAAAATTGCCAAAAAATATGGTACAATTGTTTCGTATGATTTAAATTATCGCCCATCTATGTGGTCTGCAATTGGTGGTATTGAGAAAGCGCAGGAAGTAAATAAAGAAGTGGCAAAATATGTAGATGTAATGATTGGAAATGAAGAAGATTTTACTGCGTGTTTGGGATTTGATGTAGATGGTAATGATAATGAATTAAAGAAATTAAATCTTGAAGGATACGAGCGCATGATTAATAATGTAGTAGAGAAATATCCAAATCTGAAAATGGTGGCAACGACGCTTAGAGAGGTAAAGACGGCCACTGTGAATGATTGGGGTGCTATTTGCTGGGCAGAAGGTCGAATTTATAATTCAAAAAGGTATGAGAATCTTGAGATTTTAGATCGCGTAGGCGGTGGAGATTCTTTTGCATCTGGTCTGATTTATGGGATGTTGACGACAGGAGATCCGGAAACAGCACTTGAATTAGGAGTGGCACATGGAGCGCTTGCAATGACAACACCTGGAGATACGAGTATGGCAAACCGAAAAGAGGTTGAGGCGGTTATGCGGGGGGCTGGCGCACGAGTGAAGCGATAAAATGACAGGAAGGAGCAAGGGTAAAATATGAGAGCACTGGATGTACATGCTCATTTGGGCAAAGATGTTGTGTTTGGACATGTAATTACAGAGGAAAATTTACTGGATGGCTATAAGGATACGATCGTACAGGGAGCAATTGTACAGCCATCGTTACCACGTTTTTCATTAAAGGCAAATAAAGAAATCCATGATAGAATTTTTGAATTTTCGAAGTGTGATAAAATGAAAATCTGGGGGATGGCATCTATTTATCCGCATTTTACACAGGAAGAATATAGAGAAGAAGCTATTCGGTGCGTAAAAGAGCTTGGTTTTGTAGGATTGAAATTAACACCAATTGGTCACGCCTGTGATCCTGAATCAGAGGATGGCATGTATGCTTTTTCTGTGGCAGCTGAGTTGGGTGTGCCGATGATGGTTCATACCGGATCAGGAATACCATTTTCAAGTCCGATGCATATTTTGAAAGCTGCAAAAGAGTATCCTGAATTAAAAATTGTAGTGGCACATGCGGGAATGGGAGTGATGGCCAGAGAAGCGGTTATTTTGGCGCAGATTTGTGAAAATGTGTATCTTGAACCGACTTGGACCGGTGTTGCAGATATGGGCATGATTTATAAGGAACTGGGGGCAGGGAAGATAATGTTTTCTTCAGACCACGTAAACAATGTTACTGTGCAATATGAAACAATAAAAACCGTTGTGCCAGAAAAAGAAATGGAACAAGTGTTATATAAAACAGCAGAAAGTGTGTATAAAATCACGTTATAGAGGGATATGAATATACGTAAATTAATGAAAGAGAAAGTAAGCAGAGTAAGTATTTCCAGCAAAATGTCAATTGTTATGACCGTGTCGATTGTTTTAATCCTCACGGTCTTTCTTGGCGTAAACAGATATTATAATTCATTTTTCGTGTATCAAAAACTTGAAAATGCGTCTTTGACATATTTGGATAGTATAGATAGGATGATGGAAAATTTAGTAGACACTTTGGATGGTTATTCAAGAATTTGTTTTTCCAATGCAGGAGTTCAGGAGTTACTGGATAAAAATTCGAGTGGGCAGGTTGATTTTTCATTGCAGGACAATGTTAATAATTATCTGTGGGAACTGGTTGTAAATGTAAAGCAGATAGAATCTATTTATTTGTATAGTAATAATGGACTGGTAGCCTCAGCAGATAGGCAGGAGCTGCATTATCCACGATATCGTTGTATTAAAGATTATGAATGGTATGATGAAGAGGAATATGGGGAATATCATGTTGATTTTTCGAGCGATGATTTTTACAGAAAAGGTGATATGCCGGAGATTAGTTTCAGAAGAGCAGTAAGAAGTACGACTAATTTTAAAAAAATCGGTTATATGATTATGACGGTCTCTTCCGATGTATTAAAGGATTTTTTAGTGGCGGATAATGCGGACAAATATGAAAGGGTATTTTGTCTTTTGAATAATGAGGAATCTGTAATTGTGATCTCTGATAATGTGTATATGGACGAAATGCAGAAAATCGGAAAAGACATGATTCAGAATGAAAAAGCAATGGTGCTCCGGAATATGTTTGATGAAAAATATATGTTTTGTATTTTGAAATCGGAGGAAGGATATTATATGGATGCTATTTCGGTAGAGGATGCCTATCAAAGAAATCGAGAGAAAAGTTTAGTGGATATTGCATTGATTATTTTACAGGCTATGCTCACCCTGGTTTGCATTGTTATGATTTCTAAACTATATACACGACCGATAAAGGAGCTGATGATTGCGATGCGCTGTCTGCAAAACGGTGTATTTCAGCCAGTGAAAATGAATTCTGCTCATTACGAAATACAGGAACTAATACATGTTTACAATGAAATGGTAAAAAAAATCAATGAATTGCTGGAAAAAACAAAGGAGGCAGAACGATTAAAGGGAAAAGCAGATTTAAAAGTGCTTACTGCACAGATAAATCCTCATTTTTTATATAATACATTTGACTCCATAAAAGCGTTGTTTGTTTTGAAACGATATGATGATGCATATGCAATGATAGATGCGCTCTCCAGATTTTATAAAATTAATCTCAGCAAAGGAGATGATTTTATAACAATAGAGAAAAACCTGGTGATGTTAAAAAGCTATATTGATATTCAACAAATGCGTTTTGGTGGAGAGTTTGAATACATATACTCGGTTGATCCGGAAATTATGCAGTGGAAAATTTTGAAATTTGCTTTACAGCCGTTGGTGGAAAACGCAATTAATCATGGCATACATGGGTTTACGACAGAAGGGATTATTAATCTTGATATAGTCCGGACAGGAGAAAAGAGTCTTAAAATCACATTAATGGATAATGGACGCGGAATGTCTAAAGAAGCTCTGAAAAAAGCTATTTCAGGAGAAGAGGGAAGAAATGGCAAATCTTTCGGATTATTTGCAACGCTTCATCGACTTCAGTATTGTTATGGTGATCGAATTTGGTGGAGTATTGAGTCGGAAGAAAATGGTGGTACTACAATTATAATGAAAATTGAAGTGGAGGAGTGTTGAATATGCTAAGGCTGATTATTGTAGATGATGAATATTTACTTAGACAATTAATCAGAAATATAATCGATTGGAAAGCATTAGATATTGAAGTCGTAGGAGAAATGGCATCAGCAGAGCTGGCAATGCGGCAGCTTGAGTCTTTAAAGCCGGATATCATTTTGACGGATATCTGTATGCCAGATATAGATGGTCTGACTTTTGCAGAAAAAATAAAAGGTAGAAATCCAGACACAAAAGTGATCGCAATTACCGGCTATGATAATTTCGAATATGCGAAAAGGGGAATTTGCATAGGGTTGGACGGCTATATTTTAAAGCCGATCAATGAGGAAGAACTTACAGAATGTATTGTTAAGATCAAGAAAAAAATTCTGGAAGAAAACAGAAAGAGAAATGAAATAGAAACTCTTTCGATATTTAAAAGAGAAGCAGAGGAAATCGTTAAAAATTATTATTTGACAAAGCTTCTGGAATCAGATGTGCCGGAAAAAATTGTGAATAGCCAGTTGATGGAGGAATTGGCTTTGGAAACAAGCCCAATGGTATGGATAGTTGTTTTTCAATGGAAAACAAACCTGATTGCCAAAAGGACTGGGAATGAAGAACTTTTAGATTGTGAGATGTGGATTGTCAATTATTGTAAAGAAAAATTAAAAAAAATGGTTTGGGTTCATGGAACGGCTAATAGGTTGATTATTCTTGATCCTGAAAAAGATATCATGCCTGAGACAATATTAAAGCAGCTGCAAGAGGAATGGAAAAAGGAATTTGAGTGTCCGTTGTATTACGGGACAGAGGTTATATATAATCAGGAAAAGAGTATTCATGAGGGCTATATAGAGGCGGTTAATCAATTAAATATCGAATTGGTTAATGGAGAAAATAAACCAGAAGATATATGGAGATGGAAACAGCAAAAAAAAGAAACTAAGCAGTTATGGGATCTCAACGAGTTGAAAAGGCTGCAATATTGTGTTGAGGCAGAGGATTTAGAAGAAGTAGAAAAAGTAATTGATAGTTATTTTCTGAAATGGAAAGATGTTACGTTAGATGATATGGAACTGTTGCAGGTGCAATTATTGAATATCTATTTTTATTTTTACACTTCATTTGGAGATCGTTGCATTGATGCAGTTGCAATGCAATATATGAATTTTTATGAAAATGTAAAACATGCGGAGAATATACTTGAGTTAAAAAATGCATTTTTAATAGGATGTCAGGCACTGCAGGAGATGTTAAGGGGGAGGGAGACAGCGGCAGACAGTTACAAACTCATTTATTCTATGAAACAATACATAAAAGAAAACTTAGATGACCCGGATTTTTCATTAGGCGCATTGGCAAAGGCATATTATATGAATAGCAGCTATTTAAGCCGTTTTTTTAAAGAGAAGGTAAAAAGCTCATTTGTAGAGTATTTGACAGAACAACGTATTGATAAAGCAAAGCAGCTTTTGCAATATGGGAACTTTAAGATTTACGAAGTGGGCGAAAAAGTGGGAATTTATAATGCAAATTATTTTGGGATTTTATTTAAAAAGAAAGTGGGCGTAACGCCAGCTGAGTACAGAAAACAATACGAAAAATAGTGCAAAACAGATACAGGAAATGGAAAAATGGAAAAAATAAAAGGAAAAATAACTAATAAACATAGAATATAAAGCAAAAAAATATCAAAAACAGCTAACAGGTAAAATAAGTGTTGAAAAATGTAAAAAGTGTGAGATTGGAAGAGATAAGCTTTTGTTATAATAAAACCATCAAAAACAAAGGAAAGGAGAAGTTATTATTCATGTGAAGAATAATAACAAAAGGCAAATGAAAAAGCATTTAAAAAAGGCTGCAACAGTATTGGCATGTACGGGAATGGTTGCAGGAGCATTTACAACCACGGCTTTTGCAGAGGATGCAGAGCAGATCACATTAAACGTGTCCCATATCTTCGTGGATCAGACAGATGGGCAGTGCAGAGGATGGTATAAGGCATTGGATGAATATAAGGAATCTCATCCCAATATTACGATTGTAGAAGACACTGCAGACAATGATGCATATAAAACTAAGCTGAAGACGCAGCTTGCAGCAGGTGCAGTTCCAGATGTATTTTATGCTTGGGGAGGTGGCTTTACAAAGCCATTTGTAGAAGCAGGAATGGTAGAAAATCTTGATCCGTACGTGGAAGATGGAACGATTGATCTGGATGCTATGATGCCGGATATTTGTAACAACTTTTATTATGATGGCTCATTGTACGGCCTTCCATTGGATAGCTTCATAGGAGTGCTGATGTGCAATCAGTCTCTGTTTGATGAATATGGTCTTGAAATACCAAAAACAATGGATGATTTATATGCCGTGTCCGCCACCTTTAATGAAAATGGAATTACGCCAATTGCGATGGGGGAAAAAGATAAGTGGCCGGGACTGTTTCCATTTGGTGCATTGGCACTTCGATATGGCGGTGTAGAAAAAACAATAACGATGTTGAATGGCGAAGGAAACTTTGATCAGGAATTTGTGCAGAAAACTGCGGAAGAACTTCAGAAGATGGTTGATGAAGGTGTATTTGCTTCGGACAGTGTTGCTCTTACAGATGATGAGGCAACAGAGGAATTCCGTCAGGGAAGAGCGGCTATGTGGTATAGCGGAAACTGGAAGGTAGATTTACTTTGCGAAGAAGGATCTCCGCTTGAGGGCAAATTAACCATGGTAAACTGGCCGGCAGTTTCTGGTGCAGACGGAGACCAGAATTCATTTGTCGGAGGCGCAAGTGCAACGCTTGTAGCATCAGCGACGAGCGCTCATAAAAAAGAAGCAGTTGAATTTATGACATTTATGAGTGAGCATTTTTCCAATTACGCATATGAAGAAGGAGCGATCCTTCCGACATGGAAATATAGTGGCGATATGGAATTGAAACCATTTCAGCAGACATTACTGGATTTGATGCAGGGTGCAGATGGGTTCTGCCTTGCATGGGATACATTGCTGGATCCGGAAACAGCAGATGTTCATTCTACGTCACTGCAGGGAATTTATGCACAGCAGATGACAGCAGATGATTATGTTGAAGCTATGGCAGCTACGAGGTAAGTATGAATAAGATATTGGGAAATAAAACAGCGATTGCTGCATTTGTGGCACCTTCCCTCATTCTGTTCGGTGGCATTATCTTTTATTCGATTATTATGTCTTTCCGGTATAGTTTGCTTGACTGGAATGGATTTGGAGAAGGAATCTTTGTTGGGTTTTCCAATTACGCGAAAATGTTTCAGGATAAGGTGTTTTTAAGATCCGCTGTTAATTCACTGCTACTCGGATTTGTGACACTGGTTACGCAGCTGCCGCTGGCGCTTTTGCTGGCGTTGCTGCTCACCAGCGGCATTAAGGGAGAAGGATTTTACAGGACAGTGTTTTTTATCCCGATGACATTATCTTCGGTTGTAATTGGACAGCTGTGGTTGAAAATTTATAACCCGAATTATGGAGTACTGAATACTCTGTTGGGAGTATTGGGACTGGAAAGCTTACAAAGAAGCTGGTTAGGTGATGTAAATACAGCTTTATTTAGCGCTTTTGTTCCAATTATATGGCAGAATGTCGGATACCATATGTTGCTGCTTTATACATCTATTAATTCTATATCAAAAGATATATTGGAAGCAGCAAAATTGGATGGAGCAAGTGGAGTTAAGGCAGCGCGGTATATTACGATTCCATTAGTGAAACCAATGCTCAGAACATGTGCGATTTTTGTGGTAATTGGATCTTTAAAGGCGTTTGACATGATTTATGTATTAACAAATGGTGGACCGGCTCATATGACAGAAGTTCCAAGCTCCTTAATGTTTAGCAGTATATTCAATCTTAATAAATATGGCTATGGAAGTGCTATTTCTATATTTATCGTTGTTGAATGTATTGTTATGGCAGTTATTTTGCAGAAAGTATTTCTCGTGAAAGAGGAATCGGCTTGAGGAGGGAAAGAAGATGTATGCCAAACTTCATTCAAGAAAAGGAAATCTTTTAATACGGCTTATCATTACGGCTTTTTTGGTTTTTTGGGCCGCTGTGCAGATTTATCCGCTTATATGGCTTGTTTTCTTTTCCTTCAAAAGCAATGAAGAAATTTTTGGAGGAAATATTGCCGGGCCTCCGCTTGTATGGAAAGTTGAAAATTATAAAAATGCGTTAATGGGTGGAAATGTTTTTCGCTATCTTTTTAATAGCGTTTGGGTGTCTATGGCTGTTGTTATTGTTGCGTGTATTTTAATTGCAACATCGGCATATGCACTAAGCAGAATGAGATGGAAATTAAAGAAAATAGTTTACTGGATTTTTATTTCAGGAATGACAATCCCGCTTCATGCAACACTTCTGCCGTTGTTTTTACTTTTCCGAAAGATGCATATCATTAATAATCCTCTGTCAATTTTGATCCCGTATATTGTATTTGCATTACCGACAGGAATTTTGATTTTGACAAATGCCTATGCGTCTCTTCCTATAGAGATGGAAGAATCAGCCTGTATAGATGGATGCAATATATATCAGTTATTTTGGAAAATTATGTTTCCGCTTGTAAAGCCAACGGTAGCGGCAATTGCGTTATTTACATTCTTATCATCATGGAATGAGCTGATGTTCGCAATGACGTTTATAAGTGAACCCAAGTGGAAGACATTGACGATCGGATTACAGAGTCTTTCAGGAATGTTTTATACGGAATGGGGGCCAATTGGTGCAGGAATGGTAGTAGCAACAGCACCTGTTCTGATTATTTATTTGTTGCTGAACAGACAGGTACAAAATGCGCTTATTATGGGCGCAGTGAAAGGATGAGAACATGAAATTAAGAATAGGAATTATTGGATGTGGAGGAATCGCGACAGGAAAGCATTTATCAGCATTAAAATCAAATGGTGATTTGTGTGAAGTAGTAGCATTTTGTGATGGCATACTTGACAGAGCAAAAAAGGCGGCACAGGAGTATGGAGTAGAAAATGCACAGGTTTGCCAGAATTATAATGAGCTGCTGGCGAATCCGAATGTGGATGTTGTATATGTCTTAACGCCAAACATTAGCCATAGCCCAATTGCAGTAGACGCTTTTCATGCGGGAAAGCATGTGATGTGTGAAAAGCCGATGGCAATTAATACTGCAGAGGCGGAAAAAATGATGACCGCCTGGAAAGAGTCTGGTAAAAAATTTTCTATCGGATACCAGAATCGTTATCGTGCGGATGTCCGTCATCTCCGCAGCGCGTGCCAGAATGGTGATTTGGGTGAGATATACTATGCGAAAGCATATGCAATTCGCAGAAGGGGAGTTCCGACCTGGGGAAGTTTTATACAGGGAAGTCAGCAGGGTGGTGGACCGTTAATTGATATCGGAACACATTCGCTTGATCTTGCGTTGTGGTTGATGGACAACTATGATGTGGAATCTGTGACCGGGACAGTATTTAAAAAACTGGGAAAACTGCCGCAGGCCACAGATGGGAACTTATGGGGAGCATGGGATACATCAAAATATGATGTAGAAGATTCTGCGATTGGTTACATAAAAATGAAAAGTGGAGCACTGGTTGTTCTGGAATCCAGTTGGGCTTTAAATATACTGGAAGCGCGTGAAGCAGAGGTTACACTTTGTGGAACGAAAGCAGGAGCGGAACTTAGAAATCAAAAAGAAGTGATTTATAATCGTGGAAAATACGGTCGGCTGACAGAAGAAGTGCTTACACCGGGAGAGCCACATGACTTTTTTGGAACACGGTATGATGCGCCGTATCTGGAGGCTAAGGAATGGTTGACTGCCATTTTGGAAGACAGGGATCCACTTGTACGACCAGAACAGTCATTGGTTGTGACACAGGTATTGGATGCAATTTATGAATCAGCGGCTAAAAATGAGACCGTGTGGTTTTAATAGTAGTAACAGTTACAACAATTTTTAGATTATGCTACAAAGATATTCAGTTTTTCGATGGATGCGCCCGACAAGTTCTTTACAAAACGGTCGTACTGGTACTTGCAAACAGGGATCAGATGCGATATAACGAGTCGAAATGGGGAACTCAAATGGATGGGCTGAGAGTAGACGTTATAGTCTTGACCTGAAACCTGATTCGGATAACGCCAACGTAGGGAAATACATGTCGGAAATGATTGGATTTTGTGTCCGTGCTCCCTGTTTTTTATGTGAACTGGGGGCACCACTTTTCACAGATGCAGACAGGCGCCGGATGATACAGATATTGTATCGTCCGGTGTTTTTTGTATCATGAAGAAATTTTTTTGAATCACAGGTGTCCTGGAAAGGAGAGCTTGGCTATGGTAAAGATCAACGGAGAAGAAAAACAGCTTGACGGAAGAAATCTTCTCTTTTGCTGGTGGATTTCTACGTGGTGGATGTGACGAATCTGAATCGTCAGATGTATTTTGTTTCACAGCTTGGAAAACCAAAGGCAGAGGCTTTGCCGGAGGTGCTGTATCGGATAAATCCATATCTGGTCTGTGAGTCGAGATGCGAAAAAGTAACGCCTGAAAATGTCAGAGAATTATTTGCGGACTATCCGATCGTATGCTGAATAATTCTTATTTAACTAATATATATTGTTTTATGCGGTCATGGTAAGATATATAATCATGACCGCCAGTTTTAACATTCTTCTACAAAACACAGTTTACTGTTTATAGTATTTCGCAACATCGTTTTTGAATTTTTCAAAAAGAGGATAATAAATATTTATAATATCCTGAAATTTCTCTGCGGCGAAAGTACCATCGTAATCATGAGACAAATGATTTCTGGATTTCAGCATTTGCAGCCAGGTGTCATCATCAATAATACCATTGGTAAATGCCTGCTGCAGAGTTTCGCGTGGAGAGCCAACTGCAAAATCAAGAATTCCCATTTTTTTGATCAGAATATCTTTCATAACTTTCCAGGAGATGTCGAAAGTAAGACTGAAATTGAGAACAGTTCCTTCGAGAACAAAATCGGTCTTGGGGTCGGCTGTTTTGCTTTTTGCAAGATTGGAGAGACTTTTACAGAAAGTGTTATAGAGGTTAATAAATTTGTTTTCCATATTTTTTTATATCCTCCAATAAATACTCATTTTTTATACTGTCAAAGTCAAAAATATCAATTTTCCTTAGCGTTTCAATCTGCTGAAGATCATCTTCTAACTGCATTAGATTATTACAGCCGTATACTACAAAATCAATATCACTGGTGGGGGTCGCAGTGCCTGTGGCGAAGGAACCGAATAAATCAAGGCGCTTTACGTTATTTTTTTTGCAAATCATGGTTACTTTTTCGATGATTTCGGAAATGGGCATTACGTTCATGATCCACTCATGTCCTCCTTTACTTGGAAAATTCTGATAAAAATATGATAGCAGTTTCTATAGATTAATTCAACTTTAAAGACACTGACTGCGGTTGGTGTTATTCTATAGTCGTAATCCTTTCGTGGTGTTATGGATTATTTTAATTTTTCTTTTTCGGCATTTAAGAGTTCAAGATTGAGCCCTTGTTCTCCAGCTGTTTTATCTACCCAAAGATTCAAGGAGTCTATGGCTAAAGAAATTTCATCAAGTTTTTTACTGATATAAGCAAAATCTTTCATTTCATCATCACTGATCTTACCGTCACGGGCAATCTGGATCAGACGACCGGTAAGAGGATTGATTTCATTTAAACTGGCAATTGTCTCCAAAATGATATTTGACAGATCGGTCATTTCTATTTCTGGAACATAACGATAGCCGATTTCGCATTTGTGAGAGCAATAATAATTGCAAAGATCTGGTCTTTTATAGGCATCTGCCATCTGGAGGATATCATAAGGCGTAGGTTCTTGTGTTTCATATTCAAATTTTTCAATTTTTGAATCAGAGACAGCATCCATTTTTTCACTGGCTTCTGCTCTTGTAAGTCCTGCCGCTTCTCGGCAAAGCTGGTAAATTGTTTTGTTTTCCCTGGTGGATTGTTTACCCATGAGAATTTCCTCCTCGTATATCGCTAAACTCGCGGATTATTTATGTTCCAGGCCGCATGCTGAGCGTGTATTTCTTATATTAATTTTATTATACATAAATTATGAATTAACAACAAGTAATAGACTTTGTAAAATTACCTATTTTATAAAGCATTTCACGGGAATTTTTTACAATTAAATAATCCATTCCAAGGAAAAGCCAGCCCAGCTATTCATTGGAAAGACCATAGAAAAGACAGGTTCAGATACACTGATTAACCTCAGTATGTCCGGAACTGTTTTTTTGTTGCTATCGTTACTTTCGGGTGTCTTTGCCACGCTTGCTTCCTGGAGATTTCAATGACAAACCCTCTCCCATAAGGTATAATAAAGCAGAGTATTCAGCCGGATGCTTTTGAGGATGATCTGATTTTCAAATGGGATTCTCAGATTGGGAAAGGCCTGGATAGTTCTTATATGAAGGATGTACTTGAAGCACAAGTAATTATGAATTAGTGAAAGAAATGATGTTACAGGCGGAAGTCTATGTGTATGAAGATGATAAAATGATTCAGGGGTTTGTCGGATTAAGTAACGAATACATGGAAGGTATTTTTGTTTCTGATGAAATGCAGTCATGTGGTATAGGTAAGCTTTTATTAGACTATATCAAGAATAAAAAAGTTAGATTGCGATTAAACGTATACCAGAAGAATGCCAGAGCCCTCTCTTTTTATCAAAGAGAAGGGTTCGATATTCAATGTGAAGGATTCGATGATGCTACTGGTGAAAAAGAATACACAATGTTGTGGCAACAGAAATAGAAAGCGGATTTTTGGGGAGGATTTTATATGGAGTTTAACAATAAGGTAGTGATTGTGACGGGAGGCGCGCAGGGCATTGGAAAGACCATTGCAGAGGAATTGCCTTTATGAAAAAAGCATAAATATAATGACAACACCCAAAAGAAAGGAAGAAGTAATCATGTATAAAAAATTAATGACATGCCTGGAAAGCGTAAGAAAGAAAATTGATTTCAAACCAGAAGTTGCACTGATCCTTGGATCCGGACTTGGAGATTTTGCAGATGGAATTCAGATTGAACAGACCATCGACTATACGGACATCGAGGGATTTCCGGTTTCTACTGTAAAAGGACATAAGGGACGTTTTGTGTTTGGGTATGTGGAGAAAACACCGGTTGTAATCATGCAGGGACGTGTTCATTATTATGAAGGATACGCAATGTCAGATGTTGTTCTTCCAACGCGTCTTATGGGAATGCTCGGTGCGAAAAAAATCCTTCTCACTAATGCAGCAGGAGGAGCTAATCCTTCCTATAAACCGGGAGATTTCATGATGATCACAGATCACATTACAACGGGAGTTCCAAGCCCTCTGATAGGACCGAACATGGATGAGCTGGGAACCAGATTTCCGGATATGAGTGAGGTATACAGCCGCCGTCTTCAGGATGTGATCCGCAAATGTGCAAAAGAATGTGACATCAAACTTCAGGAAGGTGTTTATGTACAGTTTACAGGACCAAATTATGAGACTCCTGCAGAAGTAAGACTTGCACAGAGATGGGGTGGAGATGCAGTTGGAATGAGCACCGCATGCGAAGCTATGGCTGCCCGGCACATGGGAATGGAAATCTGTGGAATTTCCTGCATCACAAATATGGCAGCAGGAATTTCCCAAAAAGAGCTTAACCATAAAGAAGTGCAGGAAACAGCAGACCGCGTAGCGAAATCCTTCAAGGAATTAGTAACAAAAGTTGTTGTAAATATGTAAGATCCATAAGTAAGACATCAGAAAGGAGACAAAAATTATGAAGAAATATAAGAGAATATTTACTATTGTAATAGACTCCTTTGGGGCAGGAGAAATGCCGGACGCAGCCCAGTACGGGGATGAAGGAACAGATACTATGGGACATATTTCCCAGAATGTAGATGAATTTACGATTCCAAACCTTCAGAAGCTTGGAATTGCAAATCTTCATCCGTTGAAACAGGTTGCAGCAGTGGAGCGACCAATGGGTTATTATACATTTTTAAAAGAAGCCAGTACCGGAAAAGATACTATGACAGGACACTGGGAAATGATGGGGCTTCACATCACAAAACCGTTTAAGACTTTTACAGAGACCGGATTTCCAAAAGAGCTGATCGATGAGCTTGAGAAGAGAACGGGACATAAAGTAATTGGAAACAAGAGCTCCAGCGGAACAGAGATCCTGGATGAACTGGCTGAGGAAGAAATCGCTACCGGTCATATGATCGTTTACACATCTGCTGATTCTGTATTGCAGATCTGCGGAAACGAGGAGACTTTCGGACTGGATGAATTGTATCGCTGCTGTGAGATCGCCCGTGATATCACCATGAGGGATGAGTGGAAAGTCGGACGTGTTATTGCAAGACCTTACCTTGGCAAGAAAAAAGGTGAGTTCAAACGTACCAGCAACCGCCATGATTATGCACTGAAGCCTTACGGAAAAACTGCGCTTAATGCATTGAAGGATGCAGGTTATGATGTGATCTCCGTTGGAAAGATTTTTGATATTTTTGACGGCGAGGGACTGACAGAGTCCAATAAGTCAAAAAGCTCTGTTCATGGAATGGAGCAGACAATTGACATTGCGAAAAGAGAGTTTGAGGGGCTTTGTTTTGTAAATCTTGTAGATTTCGATGCTCTTTGGGGACATCGACGCAATGTAAAGGGATATGCAGAGGAACTTGAAAGATTTGATGTAAAACTTGGTGAACTTCTTGATGAGCTTCGTGAGGATGACCTTCTGATCATTACAGCTGACCACGGAAATGATCCGACGCATACAGGAACTGATCACACAAGAGAAAAAGTACCATTTTTTGCTTATTCTCCATCTATGGAGGGATACGGAAAACTGGAAGATCAGAATACTTTTGCAGTAATCGGTGCAACGATCGCAGATAATTTTGAAGTTAAGATGCCGGAGGGAACAATTGGAAGTTCTCTTCTGGATGAGCTGAAGTAAAAGGAACGTAAAATGGATAAAAAAGATATATTAAAAAAAGTGGATCACACATTACTTGGACAGACTGCAACATGGGATGATATTCGAGGAATCCTGGATGATATCAAAACTTCTACCGGATTTTCTACAGCGGGAGCAACTTTTGCAGATGTAGAGCTGATGAAGAAATGTATTGGAAAAGATGTAAAAGTTAAGGCAGCAGGTGGAATTTCATCCTTCGATGATGCAGAAAAATTTATCAGTCTTGGCGCAGAGCGTCTTGGAACAAGCCGTCTTATTAAGATCCTGAAAAATACGGACACTGGTGCAGGATATTAACACTGTGAAAGAGGACTGTCAAAGACAGGATTATACATAAATTATGAACTAACAACAAGTAATAGAATTTGTAAAAGTATCATTTCACATTTTTCTACCAGCTGTGGATAAAGGATGGACGGAATCTAAAAAATACGATAAAATCTGCATTAGAAATGCTGTTGTCGTGAAATTTACAAACGCTCGAAAAAGGAAAAATAAACATGGCAAAGAAAGATTTGCTATCCGGTACCGGCGTTAATTTATATAGGTGATATTATGAAAATTACTTACATTAACCACAGTGGATTTTTGGTTGAGACCAGAGACTGCTACTATATTTTTGATTATTACAAGGGTGAATTACCGAATCTTGACAAGGAGAAAGAAGTGATCGTTTTTTGCAGTCACTTCCATAAGGATCATTTTAACCCACAAATTTTTGGGATCCTTGATGATATGGGAATGACTTATCAGGCAATCCTGGCGAATGATATACGAAAAAGGAATCATTTGTCGGATATGAAGATCACATATGTTTATCATGATCAAGCTTATAGTTTGGATAATGAAACCAAAGTTGATACATTGCTATCTAACGATAGTGGTGTCGCATTTATTGTCAAAACAAAGGAAGGTACCATTTATCATGCCGGTGATTTAAACGACTGGTATTGGGATGGTGGGTCGAAAGCTGATAACCAGAGACTTACTTCAGCATATCGCGCGGCGATCAGGAAAATCAAGGGTATGCATTTTGACGCTGCATTTGTTCCCTTGGATCCGAGACAGGGAGATCACTATGCTGACGGGATCCTGTATTTCCTTAAAAATGTAGATTGCAATGTCATTTTTCCAATGCATTATTGGAATGATGCCAATGTAATTAAGCGGTTTATTACTGAATATCCGCAATATAAGTCACGCATTAGAAACACAGAATGTACAAAAGGAGAAGAAATTTCATCGTAGACCCAGATGGCTACTGGCTTGAGATTCTGCCGTAAAGCGGATGCATGTTGGTGATCTTTTATGGATCAGAGCATTTTATTCTGTGGTCATTTGTAATGAATTATGAGTAGAAGGAGACGGGCATGGAGCACTTACGTTGTGTAGTTGAAAGAATTACATATCAGAATGCCGACAATGGCTACACGGTTCTGAAATGTGCGGTGAAGAATTACAGTGATCTTGTCACAGTAGTTGGCACGATGCCGGATACCCATGTTGGTTCTGTGCTGTCTCTGGAAGGTATGTGGAAGATGGATGCCAAATATGGGCGGCAGTTTTTGGTGGAGAAATTTGAGGAGACACTTCCTGCTACAGTATATGGAATCGAAAAATATCTTGGTTCCGGTCTGGTGAAGGGCGTTGGTCCAAAGTTTGCAAAAAGAATTGTGGAAAAATTCGGGAAGGATACACTGGATGTTATTGAAGAGACACCAGATGAACTGCTCAAAGTATCAGGTATAGGAAAAGTACGTGTAGACCGGATCAAAACAAGCTGGCAGGAGCAGAAAGAGATCAAGAATATCATGCTTTTTCTGCAGAGTCATGAGGTCAGCACCTCTCATGCGACAAAGATTTTCAAGACGTATGGAAGTGAGAGCATTGCAATCGTAAAGGAGAACCCATACCGGCTTGCAGATGACATCTGGGGAATTGGATTTAAGACAGCGGATTCCATTGCACAGAAGATGGGGATTGACAAAGGCAAATTTGTCCGTCTGCGCAGTGGTATTTTTTATACATTGAATAAGCTGGCAGAAGCAGGTCATTGTTATACAACAAGAGAACAGCTGACTGGAAGGGCAAAGGAACTTCTGGAAGTGGAAGAACCGGAGCTGGAGATCACCTTGGATGAGATGATCCGCACGAATGATGTGATCAGAGATGAAGCAGAAGATCGGGAAGCAATCTATCTGCCCCCATATTATTTTTCAGAAAGTGGCTGTGCAAAGCGGCTGCTTCGGTTGATGTCCTGTGGAAAGAAGAAATCTGAGGATACGGAAGAAATATTGAAGAAAGTAGCAGCTTCATCAGAAATTACTTATGACGAGATTCAGTGGCAGGCGGTAAAGACAGCGGTTTCTTCTAAGGTCATGGTGCTGACCGGTGGACCTGGAACCGGAAAGACTACAACAACTCTGGGAATTATTTCTGCATATAAGCAGGCTGGATGTCAGATCATTCTTGCTGCACCGACTGGAAGAGCAGCAAAGAGAATGTCAGAAGCAACTGGAATGGAAGCAAAAACGATTCACCGGTTATTGGAATATAAACCTCCGGAAGGCTATCAGAAAAATGAAGAACATCCGCTGGAAGGAGATGTGCTGATACTGGATGAATGTTCCATGATCGATATTATGCTGATGTATAATCTTTTAAAAGCATTGCCGCAGCAGATGTCTCTGATTCTGGTAGGCGACATTGATCAGCTGCCAAGTGTCGGAGCGGGCAATGTTCTCAGAGATATCATTGATTCCGGATGTGTTCCGGTAGTTCGTCTGACACGGATTTTCCGTCAGGCACAGGGAAGTCGGATCATCATGAATGCACACCGGATCAATAAAGGGGAAGGCATTGATATGAGAGGCGGAAAAGATGCCGACTTTTTCTTTGCCACCAAAGAGAGTAATCAGGAAGTGGTGGATACTATCGTCCAATATTGTAAGACGAACCTGCCGAGATACTATCATGTAGATCCACTGCAGGATATTCAGGTGCTGACTCCGATGCAGAGAGGCGAATGTGGGGCAGTAAATCTGAACCAGGTGCTGCAGGAAGCCATGAATCCGTCAAAGACCTTTCTGCGGAGAGGCGGCACACAGTACCGGCTGAAGGATAAGGTGATGCAGATCCGGAATGATTACGATAAGGAAGTATTTAACGGAGATATTGGGACTATCACAAAAGTTGACGTGGAAGAACGGGAACTGACAGTTCTGTTTGATGAACGGAAAGTAGTCTATGATGTGACAGAGCTGGACGAACTGGCGCTTGCCTATGCAGTGACGATCCACAAATCCCAGGGAAGCGAATATCCAATCGTTGTCATGCCATTTACCATGAGTCATTTTGTCATGCTGCAGAGAAATCTCCTTTATACGGGTGTGACCAGGGCGAAAAAGATCCTGGTACTTGTCGGAGAGAAGAAAGCTGTGTATTATGCGATAAAAAATGAAACGACAACTGGCAGAAATACATGTCTGGCAAGACGTCTGCAGCCGGACAGCAAAGAAGCACAGGAAGTGAAGGCACAGCTTTTGAAAGAAGCAGTAGACGAGACCGCAAATGAGAACGGAAGCGACAGTAAGAAGATGATCGTCTATAAGGGCAGTATCCAGCCTTCTATGGTATGTGAGACACCGGCAGTTTATGAGGGAAATCTCTGGAAACGCCTGTCGCAGTCAAAGTTCAGAAGCAGTTTTTCTCTGAAGGCAAACGATCGGAGTTATGTATCAGAAAAGGGAATGGAGAAAGTACGTGAGCATGCCTGTGATTTTATCAGAAAGCGTCTTGCACCGGCAGAAATACCAAATGATGGAAAACAGACACCGATGAGAGGGCATCCGGTTTTTGTAGCCCAGCATGCCACAGCTACCTGTTGCAGGGGATGTCTGGAAAAATGGCATCGTATTCCGAAAGGACGGGAATTGACAGAAGCGGAGCAGGAATATGTTGTAAATGTGATCATGGAATGGATCGGTCGGGAAATTCATTGAGAGAACGTCTCAGCTTTGGGGGCTGATTTCTATAGCCGCAACCCTTTAATATCTTTAACAAATGTAGCAAGAATTCTCCCACCTCTTCAGGTGGGGAGATGAATTGCACATCTGAGCATATCTGCTCAAAAAAATCTCTATAGTATAAAAGAAACACTTGTTCTCCCTTCCCTGATGTAGTATACTGAAAAAGAACAATTAGTTCATAAATACATATCCGTCGATATAAGAAAAAGGATGATAAATATAATGGAGTTAGACCATGAAAGATGCATTCTGGGGTCAGATATTCTGTCTGC
>NZ_RCXU01000030.1:0-47112 GCF_004167315.1 Blautia sp. aa_0143 | reverse complement strand
GCAGCATACTCTGTGAGCAGCTCCTTCAGCCGGACGTCCACACCATTAATTAATACTTTTCGTCTATACTTTGGACAACATACTACATAGTATTTACAGGAATAGACGACATTGTTGTTTGATTTATATGTTGTGTTCATATTTGTATTATACTATAGTTCATTAGTTAATACAATTACTATTTTGTCCATATTCCATTACTTGCATAAATTCGATGGACGCGTCTTATATCCCCATAGTTGAAGCAGGGGGTTTTACGACGCATTGGATAAAATACTATATTCCAAAACGACACAAAAAAATCGCCGAACCCCAGTAAAATCAAAAGGTACAGCGATTTTTTTGTTTAGCAACTGTCAAAGACAGGAGTATAAAACGGTTTCTGACCAATGTCAAGCCAGAAAGATTTAAGCCCTCTTACATTGTCTGATTTGCCAGACAGAATTCTTATAATTCCGGAACCACTGTAGTCCATAGATGATTTCCTATTTTCTGGAAATCCCCCTCCAGTGACATCACAGTTACTACTACATCTTTATCCGGAAACGCCAGACAGAACTGACCATAATTTCCATCGGATCGATAGGAACCGGCTTCCGGATTCATTACAAACTGATATCCATATCCAAAACCGGAATAAAGATTTCCCGGACTTCCTGCCACTGAATTATCCACCAGATTGGACGTTGCCATCTTCATATACGACTCTGGCACCAGCTGTTTTCCATTATAATTTCCCTTGTGAAGAATCATCTGTCCATACCGGGTAAACTCATCAATATTCACATAAAGTCCATTAGCCGCATGCACATGCCCTTTCGGACACAAAGTCCAGTCTGGATTTCCAATTCCCAGCGGCTCAAAAAAGCGATTTCTCAAATATTCCAGAAGATTAACTCCCGCACGTTTTTCAATCGCGCAGCTGATCATATAAGTATTAAAATTGCTGTACAGCCATTCTGTTCCCGGTTTTTTTATCACTTTCGCATTCTCGAAGAAATATCGGATCCAGTCCGGAGTTGTGTAACGCTCCGGCCAGTCACAGAAAAACAGAGAGCTTTCCAAACCTGTAGTCATTGTCAGCATATTTTCCAGCGTTACATCCCCCAGATATCCTTCCGGATTCTCCGGTGCATACTCTGGAAAAATATCCACAATCTTCTCATCAAGTCGAATCAGCCCTTCATCAAGTGCGATTCCTGCCGCACAGGACACAACACCCTTGCAGGCAGACCAGGTGTTAAGGCGTGTCTTGACAGGCATTCTTTTATATTCTGCCGTTAACTGTCCTTCACGCCATATCTGCGCATACATAACATTGAGATTTTCTTTTAAAGTTTTGATAGCAAATTCATTGATCAGGTTCTGGTCTTTATTCATAAACATTAATCCTCCCACACACTTGTTTCCATCTTTACATCAGGACTTACACTTCTAAACCATCCGTAAGCCATGCATACTACAATGGCTATCAGACTGATGATTACTACCGGAAGTTTCAGGCTTCTGCAAGAATTGATAAAAATGCAGATATATGCAAACAGGCTCAAACAGCAGAGGAAATAATATTTTCCGTTAGAAATATGCATTGGTGATTTTTCCCATGCTTCTGCATGTTTTTTCGGAAGCTGGAAATAAGCATAAATCTGCAGAAATGCCAGTGCTGATGCCAGAAGCATAATATTATTTACAACATCACTGATAGAAAAGTCCAGTAACACAGGTAATATTCCCATAAGATAAGTAAATGTCATCAGTTTCCAGTAAGCCCCTCTTCTGTTCTGAGCTGCCCATGATTTCGGAAGCCATCCATCTTTACAGGACTGTGCAACCGGAATACAGTTATTGGAAATTGTTGAATTAATGGATGAAGACAGTGCAAGTACCGGACCACCAATCATAAATACTGTGAAAAGTGCCGGATTTAAAATATTTTTTGCAACCAGGGTAAGCGGCTGTCCGGCTACCTGATCCAGCGGAAGCACACCACTTGCTACAATTGCAACACCGCCATATACAACCATCAGTGTCGGAATACAGTACAGAAGTGCCTTTGGAATATCTTTATACGCTTCTTTTGCCTGTTTACCATAATTCATAATGCAGGAATATCCGTTTGTTGAATATACATACAGCATGATTGCGGAAAAGAATCCGGATGGACCATTGGAGAAAAAGTCTGGTGCTGTAAACTCAAACACCGGATTTTTCAGCTGGAGGCATCCCAGAACAATAAACAGACCAAGTGCAACAAACAGCAGGATAACCAGAATTTTCTGTACCTTCGCCATTACATCCACACCACACAGATTGATGGCAAAGAACACACTCAGGGCTGCAATTCCAAACCATTTCGCATTAATCTGCGGCCACAGGGAATTTGCATACATACCAATTGCCACACCATAAGTCGCCAGATTGATCGTCTGTGGCAAAAATCCTACTGCATACATACCGGCAACTCGTTTGCCGGCCATATCTCCTACCAGAGAATAAAATCCTCCTCCAAGTTTCAGTGTAGATGTGATCCATGGAATTGGTGCAATCATCATAAATCCCCAGATACATGCAGCTACATATGCCAACCATGCTGACTGACCAGTCAAAAGAATTGCCGGTCCGATCAGTGTCAGAACACCCGATCCAATCGCCTGTCCTACACCGATTGTATAAAGATCACTTCGTTTCAGGTAACCTGTTTTTTCTTTTATTTCCTTTACTGTTGACGACATAAAAGCCCCCCTTTTTTATTGACTTTAATATTAATAGTGTAATTAATTCTTTTTCTGACGTCATGTGAATTATTTAATGCTATATTAGCATCTAGGTTTCAAGATTTCTATTGACAATATTATTAAAAATACACACTTTAATTTGTGCATTATTTACATCTCTTTTTATATTAAGAAGAATTTTTTACTCCATTATATTGTAATCAAACTTTACACCTGTTATAATTTATTATACTAATCGTACAGTACAGGAGGTTTTCATGAAAATAGAACAGTTGATCCGTGAAAAAGTATCTTTCCTTTCTGCCGGTCAGAAGAAAGTCGCCGAATATATATTACAACACCTTGATTCATTCAGTTATTCCACCCTTGCGAAACTCAGCAAGGAAATTTCCGTAAGCGAAACCACTATCATACGCCTTGCCTATTCCCTGGGATTTGAAAGTTTTTCTGAAATGCAGCGTACTGTACAGAATGATATTCTTTCCGTTCCTACGGTTATAAAAGACGATTCACTACTGGATAGCGGAAATTTTTATCAAAACATCATTGCCAACGAACTCCATTCCATGGAAAGCTGGGCATCTCATCTGAATCAGGAAGATATGGATCAGATTGTTACCCATCTGAGCAATGCCAAAAAACGCCTCATTGTTGGTGCACGCTCTTCCTACAGTGCCGCTCTCTGGATGGGAACTCTGTTGAATCAGCTTCTTGGAAATACCAAGGTGGTTCACGAATTTTACGATTCCAATTTCGAATATCTCACAGAAGCATCCGAGGATACAGTTGTTCTTCTGATCTCTTTTGCCCGCTATACCAAATGGTCTCTGAAATATGCACAGATTGCCAAAAATCATGGTGCAAAGATACTCGCCATCACAGACAGCATTTCATCACCGGCATGGGCGCTAGCAGACCACGCTATCATTACAGAGATCAATCTCAATGAAATGGGATTTAACTCCTTCTCATGCCTCTATTGTCTGTTTGACAGTATTGTTGCAAAAATCCGCAAAACCAGGTGCAAATCCATCAGTACACGACTTCATGACCTGGAAGAACTTTATTCAGACTTTGATCTTTTTTACGAATAATAATTTCAGGGGGGGGATTATCATGCAGGAAATTTTAGATATTTTTCTTGAGAAATCAAAGCAACATCATTCCAATATCATCTACGCACAGATATATAAAAATGATCTTCTAAAAGAAGAATTCAGACTTTTTCCGGTCAAAACCCGTTTAAATATATGGTCTATCAGCAAGCCTTTTGTTGCAATGGCCACAGGTATCGCAGAACGTGAAGGACTGATCACTCTTGATGAATACATTTATCCCTGGTTTGAAAAATATTTCCCTTCCGACCCTTCTGAAAATCTGTACAAGATAAAGATCCGTGATCTTCTTACCATGTCATCCGGTCAGAAAGATCCGCTCTTTTTCTGCGATGGACCAGAGCGATACAGAGAAAAGGACTGGGTGAGATATTTCTTTCAGAATGATTCTTTTCCATATACACCCGGTACTCATTTTGTGTACAGCAATTTTTGTTCCTATATTTTATCTGTTCTTCTGGAAGAGAAATCCGGAACGGGTCTGCTGAATTATCTGCGATATCGTTTCTTTGAACCGGTTGGCATTCCGAATCCGGACTGGACCCTCTGCCCTCAGGGACATTGTATGGCAGCTAACGGACTGTATCTGACGATTGATGAATTGGCTCGTTTTGGACATCTGCTTCTGCATGAGGGTTCCCTGAACGGAAAACAGATCGTCCCAAAAAAATTCGTGATTGATGCCTGTCAGAAACATATCGATTCTTACAATCCACTGACAGAGCATCCGGATTACCAGAGCTATGGTTATGGATATTTCATATATATGGGACCTATGGAAGATACACTGATCCTGTCCGGCAATTACGGCCAATACTGCGTCGTTGATAAAAAACGTCAGATGGTATCCTGTGTCATGTCCCTGGATGGCAATGACCACAAAAAAATCCGTGATGATCTGGTAGATTCTCTTGCAGAATATTACGGTGTAAAAATTTCACATATATAAAAAAATGCCACTCCGCGGCCATATCATATGATATTCGCAATCCGCTAACGCTACTTGCTCATAAAAAAATGCCGCTCCCGCGGCCATATCATATGATATTCGCAATCCGCTAACGCTACTTGCTCATAAAAAAATGCCGCTCCCGCGGCATTTTTTTATATCACTAACCAATCCTCAACCATAGCTGTATTATGCAGCAGTACTGCCTCATTTCCCTTCGTTACAAAAATCCTCTGCACAAACACATCCACAACTTCACCTTCCCGGACGGGTTCTTCGTCAAGGCTTCTTCTGGCGCTGAGTGTAGTGTTTCCTACACGGACTTTCAGTTCCAGGCTGCTGCCGCGGAATGCGACTCGTTCTACGATGCCCTCTGTTGCGGAGCTTTTATATTTCTGTTCCTCGTTCTTCTTAGTCACTTTTACAAACTCCGGACGGACAATGGCTTTTTCGCCTCCTGGAACTTCCTCGAAGTGATTGAACACCTGGTAATCATCGATCACAGAAGTCTGCCCGAAAAATCCCGCCGTAAACGCAGTATCCGGATTCTGATAAACCTCCAGTGGAGTTCCCTTCTGCTCGATCCGTCCACGGTTAGTAATAATAATTTCATCCGCCACCTCAATAGCCTCATCCTGGTCATGGGTAACAAAAATACTGGTGATCCCTAGCTTCTCGATCATATCCTTCAGCCAGCTTCGAAGCTCCGTACGGATCTTTGCATCGATCGCCGCAAAAGGCTCATCCAGAAGGAGAAGCTGCGGATTCGGAGCCAGAGCCCGGGCAAAAGCAACTCGCTGTCTCTGACCACCGGACAGCTGACTCGGATATCTTTTCTCCAGGCCCTTCAGCCCGATCAGCTCTACCAGTTCCATAACCCTCTGCTTAATATACTTCTTATCCGCCTTCTGCACCTTCAGGCCAAATGCAATATTATCATACACCGTCATATACCGGAAAAGAGCATAATTCTGGAACACAAATCCAATGCCTCGCTCGCTGGCAGGCACATCATTGACCACTCTTCCGTCGATGATGATCTCCCCGCTGTCCGGCTGCTCCAGACCGGCGATCATACGGAGAATCGTAGTTTTTCCGCTTCCGCTGGGCCCCAGAAGACCGATCAGCTTCCCCTTTTCGATACCAAAGCTTACGTTATCAGATGCCTTGTAATCCCCATATGTTTTATTGATATTTTTTAACTCAACGTACATCGCCTTTTTCCCCCTTTCCTTTATGCTCCAGAACATTTCTTGCGATCAGAAGGATCACCGCCAGGATCACAAGAATCGAAGAAACCGCAAATGCCGGAACATACTGGAATTCGTTATAAAGAATTTCCACATGAAGCGGAAGTGTATTTGTTTTTCCACGGAGATGTCCGGACAGTACGGACACGGCTCCAAACTCTCCCATGGCTCTGGCTGTACACAGCACAACACCATAGAGAAAAGCCCACTTGATATGCGGAAATGTCACCTTGGTAAAAATCGTCCAGCCTTTTGCTCCCATCAGTGCTGCCGCCTCTTCCTCATCGGACCCTATGGATTCCAGAACCGGTATGATCTCTCTGGACACAAATGGAAATGTGACAAAGATCGTTGCCAAGACAATTCCAGGAACTGCAAACACGATCTGTATCCCTGCACTTTCAAGAACAGAATAAAGAGGACTCTGCTTTCCAAAAACCAGGATATAGATAAGACCTGCGATAACCGGTGATACTGTAACCGGAACATCGATCAAAGTGGTAAGGAGCTTTTTTCCCCGAAAATGAAATCTGGTCATTGCCCATGCCGCACACAGACCAAAGATCGTGTTGCATACAACAGCCGCAGCCGTCGCCCCAATGGTCAGCTTCAGCGCTTTCAGCGTGTACTCATCTGTCACCGCCTGCACATAGCACTGCCAGCCCTTGCTCAGCGCCTGGGTTACAACAACCACCAGAGGCAGTACCAGCATCACAAAAAGAAAGATCACGGAAATCCCGATAAGGATCCATTTCACCGGCCCGGAAGCCTGCTTCTTTTTTTCATCCATTATGCATCCCTCCCTCTGATACGTTTCGTATTTCTTGCCTGCACCAGATTCACACCAAACAGGATCAGAAATGATACTGCCAGTGTAACCAGTGCGATAGCTGTTGCGCTTTCATAGTCAAACTCCTGAAGCTTTGACATGATGATCAGCGGCGTGATCTCTGTATAATAAGGCTTGTTTCCTGCGATAAAAACAACGCTTCCGTATTCTCCCAGGCAGCGTCCGAAGGCAAGTCCCGCCCCGGAAAGCATTGCCGGCAGAAGCTCCGGAAGGATAACCCTGCGAAAAACGGTGAATGGCTTTGCACCCATGACACGGGCCGCCTCCTCATAGGAACCGTCCAGCTTCTCCAGAACCGGCTGAATGGCCCTGACTACAAAAGGGATTCCCACAAAGATCAATGCCACCGTGATACCGATTCTGGTATATGCGATCTTAATACCGAAATTTGCAAAAAAGCTTCCCACCAGACCTTTATCGGATGTCAGGGATGTCAGTGAGATACCGGCAACTGCAGTCGGCAGTGCGAAAGGCAGCTCGATCATTCCATCCATGATCCTTTTTCCCGGAAAATCATATCTTACCAGCACCCACGCAAGGACCAGTCCCATAATAGCATTGATCACTGTGGCCGCAAATGCGGTAATAAAGCTTACATAGAATCCGGACAAAACCCTCGGCCGTGTGATCACCTCAATAAATTCCCGAAAACCCAGCCGCGCCGAGTATACTGTCAAAGACGCAAGAGGGATCAGAACTACGATACTCAGCATCGCCAAAGTCACTCCCATTGTCAGTCCAAAGCCTGGTATCACACGTTTACTCTGTTGTTTCTTCATTTCTGTCTCCCCTCTTTTCTATTCTAAGTTTCTGGTCTGTTACAAATTCCCGGTCTGCTGCAAATCTCTGACTCTTCTACAATTCTCTAATCTGTTGCAAATCTCTGACTCTTCTACAACTCTCTGATCTGTTACAAAATCTCAGGCTCTTCTACTCTTCATAGATCTCATCAAACACTCCACCGTCTGCGAAATGCTTTTTCTGAACTGCATCCCAGCCGCCGAAATCTTTGATCGTTGTCAGCTTCACCTTCAGGTTAAAAGTATCTGCATGCTTTTTCAGGATCGTCTGATCAACCGGCCTATAGTAATTCTCCGCGATCAGCTCCTGAGCTTCATCGGAATACAGATATTTCAGATATGCTTTCGCAGCTTCTGCATTATCATGCTTTTTCACATTTTCATCTACAACAGCAACGGACGGCTGTGCCAGGATACTGATGCCCGGCGTTACGATCTCGTAATCATCCGGATTGTCCCTTACAGAAAGAAACGCTTCATTTTCCCAGGCGATCAGCACATCCCCCTGCCCGTTTTCCACGAAAGAGGTTGTGGCACCTCTTGCACCGGAATCCAGAACCAGGACATTTCTATAAAGCTTCTTAATAAAGGCTTTCATCTCTGTCTCGTTGCCATTATATTTCTCATTTGCATAAGCCCAGGCTGCCATGTAATTCCAGCGGGCACCACCGGAGGTTTTCGGATTGGGAGTGATCACTCCCACACCATCCTTTGTCAGATCATCCCAGTCGTGGATATTCTTCGGATTTCCCTTCCGAACAAGAAATACAATGGTGGAAGTATAAGGAGCACTGTCATCCGGATATTCATCGATCCATCCCTTGTCGATCAAACCGGCATTCCGGATCGCATCAATATCATATTCCAGTGCAAGTGTCGCCACATCTGCAGGAAGTCCATTGGAAATCTCAAGAGCCTGCTTTCCGGAACCGCCATGAGACTGGATCACATCCACACTCTGACCTGTTTCCTCTTTCCAATATTTTGAAAAAATCTTATTATATGCTTCATAAAATTCTCTGGTCGGATCATAGGACACATTGATGATCTCCACATGATTTTTATCCTTTGTATTGTTTCCCGATACTGCAAAAGTTCCTGCCAGTACCACTGCTGCCAGTGTGATACAGACACCTGCAATGCGTTTTCTTTTCATGATCTGTATACTCCTTTACAACCACATTTTTATTTAGAAATCTTTTTCCCACCAATGTAACTGCTTCATTTCGCTGTCAAATCATACCTGTTCTTTCCGTTTACTGTGGTTCTGTAATTTTTTTATTTGAATTGAATACATTAAACCATATTATTCCCATTAATTAAATAGGAATATATGAAAACGTTTTCACGCAAATACTCTGGTCATAGCGCAACTGCATCCTGTCTGTCACTATATCTGCGCATCCGCAACACTCAGATACAATAATCGCTCCACATACTGTCCTCCACACTGCTGCAGCTGTTCCGTATCATCAGTCTGCCTTCCAGCTCCATTCGCACAATACCCGAATGCCCGCCCTTCAGCCGGTCCAGCAGCAGGTATAATGCAAATTTTCCCATATCCCCCTTGGGCAGGCTCACCGTTGTCAGCATCGGTCTGGTAAACTGTGCCTCCTGTATATCATCGCTGGATATGATCGAAGGCATATAATACCGGTTCCGAAATTTATTCAGGCACTTCAGCATTCCGATCGCCGAAATATCATTGGCACAATAGATTCCGGTTGGCATGTCGTCCGACTGAAAGAACTTTTCCATAGCCTCGTAGCCCTCGGCCTCAGTCTGCTTTGTTTCGATAACATACTCCGGTATCACATCCAGATCATGCTTCTTCAGTGTTTCCAGATACCCGTTATACCGGTCCTCGCTGTGACACTGGCCAATATAACCGATATTTTTGTGCCCCAGGGAGATCAGATATTCCACTGCCGCTGCTGCGATCTTTTTCCCATCACAAAGGACCTCATCCACTTCATAATTGGTAGAATTCCGGTTCACCGATACCACACTCTTATACTTCTTATTCAGCTTCTTCAAGGCCTCTTTATTACATCTGCCGATGATGATCAGTCCGTCCCTTTTCCCTTCCACCTCATCATACATTCCGTCGATCAGCCGGTCCAGATTCTCCCTTCGGCACTTCCGGTCATCGGAAAACACAGACATATACCATACTTTGGAAAGAATGCAGTTTTTATCATGGATCTCACTTTCGATCACCCGAAGGAGCTCCGCAAAAAACGGATCCGTTGTGGAAGAATCGGTTCTTGTCATCAGGATATTGATGTACCAGGTTTTCTCCTGCTTTGCGGAAACGCCTTTTTTCAGATTCCGGGCCGCCTCGTTGGGCACATAATTCATCTCGATAGCTGTTTTCCATATCTTATCCCTGAGTCCGGAAACAGAACATTTATAATTGGGATTATTCAAAACTCTGGAAACCGTCGCCGGTGAAACCCCTGCCTTTTCTGCAATCTTCTTGATGGACATGTACCCGTCCCCTCCTTCTGAAAAAAGTCTGCCCGCTGCCAGTCCTGTAAGCTGCTCAACGTCATCTATGTAACTCAGCAGCATCAGTGTAACAGAACTTTTTATCATTCCTTATTTCATAGTAATTAAATATGTTTTATATGATAATAAGAGTTTTGAAAAAAGTCAATCTTATTTTGTGAAAACGTGTTCTTTTTTTGCCTGCAATATATAAAAACAGACTGAGAACCTGATATATATTCTTATCAAGCTCCAGTCTGTTTTGCGTACTCAAACATATAAGATATAACTATGAGTAAATAACAAATGCTGATTACTAATATCCTTTGAATTATTTAACCGTTACCTTACAGGTCAGTTTTTTGGAACCACTCTGAACGGTAATGGTTGCAGTTCCTTTTTTGATGCCTTTTACAACACCTTTGGATGTGACCGTTCCCCCATTTTCCAATTCACATTTATACTAAAATTATAAATTTCCCATCACATTTAATCAAACTTTGTTTAGAATATTTTTGTCATATTTTGTCTGTTTACAGACATTTTTTAACATTTTTTCTACTATAAAAAACCGACAGCTGCACATGTGAAACCTTTTGCACCTGCTTTATTACCAAAATACCAAAAATACGACGTGCAGTTGTTCAAAATAAATATCTGTACTTTCTTCTCCTGCTCATAATAATCTCAAATACTCTTTCTTTATATTTCTGCGGATAATAACTTTCCATATCCAATATTTCTTTTACATCTTTTTCATTAAATTTCAGCCTTATCTGCTGACCATACAATTCTTCTGCAATCTCGATCTGCTCATCAAAATCTTCACACAGAGTTTTTGATCGTGCCTCCTCCATCAGATTATTTATGTTTTCTTCCATCGGATAATCCATCTGTATATCTGATAGCAGTCCTGCACCGTTATCAAATATTGGACATAAATGATATTTTTCTTCTGCATCCATTAAGACTCCAATATTATGCATATGCCGATCTTCATTCATAAAAAATGTATCAATTGCCAGGATCTTACTCATATACTTTCCAAAATCGCTAATTCCCGTAATGCGTTCCGTCTGATCTACTATAAATTCCAGTCTTTCCGAATGTTCTGGAATCGTGAATAATTTTTTATAAAGACTTTCATTATAAAATCCATAAAAAAGTCTTTCTAATGTAATAAGCTGCCATCCCTCAGGCAAAAAATTTTCACTTTTACATCCCAGATATTTTCTTCTCTTATAACTAATCTCTTCTGTTTTATATAAAACATACTCTTCCTGTTTCAGTGAAGATTTTTCCAACAAACGTGAAACAACATATTCCACCAATCCCTCATATCCCATATAATCAGCTTTATACCATACATTATTCCTGCACCATTTCAATTGGTTTCCTTTTGACGATTGTCTGTCATTTGTTTTGATATCCTGTTCAAAAAGCTGCACCATCTTTACCTCTCAATCCTGATCCAGAAATCATCCTCTGCCATTCTTCCTTCGGTCTTTTCTATGATCATAAACGGATCATAAAATGGCAGATTCAAATCTTCTAATACCAATTTTATTTTGTCTCGTTGTCTCGGGAAACAACGAGATTCCAGAAATTCCTCGTATTCTTCAAAGGTTGGGTTTTCATTTCGGCCAAATGCTTTTTTAATAAAATTGTTTGTATAATTATATATTTTTACTTTTCTGCTTCTCTCATCCACATCAATAATCGTACATATTTCTCTCTTAAACATGTACCATAAACGTATCGGATATTCTTTTTCCGGCACACGGAGGTTTTCCTCAATCTGAGGATACTCGTTTAAAATATGAACTAATGTCGTAACCGGTCCTGTAATATCCCGATTTTCACTTTCCCATCTTTCTATTGTTTTCTGAGATACATTTACTAACTTTGCAAAATCTTTTTGTGTAAGCTTCAATTTCTTCCTTAAAATTCGTATATCTTCTGCCCGTATCGAATGTTTCACAGCATATCCTGTCATTTTAGATTCCCCCTTTTTTATTAATATACCCTTATTTTAAGGGTATAACAAGCTATTTTATTCCTTATTTTAAGGGTTTTCTATATTTATAAAAAACCCGGCAGCTGCACATGTGAAAACTCTCCATGTTTCATCTGCCGGGCTTCTGTTTTTATTTTCTTTTGTATTCTTTCACTGTTATGGCGATTTTACGTACGCCTGCTTCATCGTTACTTCACCGTTATCTTACAGTTCAGTTTTTTCGCTCCGCTCTGCACGGTGATCACGGCCGTCCCTTTTCGGATTCCCTTTACAACACCTTTGGAATTTACCGTAGCGATCCTGCGATCCGAGGAACGGAAAAGAATCTTTTCGTCGCTGTAATACGGCACGGTCACTGCCTGGATCGTATATGTTTTTCCACGAAGTATGGTTTTTGTTTTGGGCACGCCGGTCATCTTTGCGGTCCTTACTGCGGCAGTATTGTTCAAAAAACGGAACCCATTTTTCTTTGCGTAAGTCTGAGCAGTAGAACCCTTTTTTCCGGCAATGACAAAAGTTTTATTTTTTCCACTATTGAAATTATAGCCGATCGCTTCTTTTTCTATCACTGTTTTACTGTTGAGGATCGTAATCTTTTTCATTGCCAGGCAATCATAAAAAGCATGGCTTCTGATCTTTTTCACACTGGCAGGTACTGTAATATTCCCCAGTTTTCGACAATTACTGAATACACCGTTCCCGATCTCTGTAAGCTTCTTCGGCAACGACACCTTTCTGAGATCTGGACAAAAAGAAAACGCACCTTCACCAATAACCGTAACACTGTCCGGAAAGCTTACTCCTGTCAAACCGCAATGCCGAAAGGCCGCTCTTTCTATCCTGGAAACGCCCTGTCCAAGCGTAACCTTTTTCAGCTTCATATCCGCCTCAAATAACGATTCCGGTAATATTTTCACACTTCCCGGAATGCTGACAGATTCCAGATTGTTACAGTAACTGAAAGCATATTCATCAATTTTTGTCACAGTTTTCGGTACATCCAGGCTCATAAGCTTACTCTGGTAAAAAGCATATGCACCAATGCTTTTCAGTCCATCAGGAAGCTTGATCCTGGTGATCGCAGTATCTCCAAATGCTCTTACTCCAATACTCCGCAGAGTTCCCGGCAACGAAATCCTCTTCATATTTCTGCAGCCTGAAAAGGTTCTGTCACCGATTTCCGTGATCCCAGATGCAACGGTTACTGTTTTTATCATTGCTGATCTGTATGAAAAATCATCGGTAACCTTAACCTCCCCTTTTCCCTGTATCTGCAGGTTTCCATTGGAGTACAACCGGTAAACAGCTTTGCTTCCACAGGAGCCCTTCGCAACAAGCTTTGCAGTGCTCTGCACACCTGCTGCCGATGCTTCCTGTGCATATTCAGCCGCATAACCAGTCTGTGCATGTACAGCCACAGAAGATACACAGGACCCTGTCAGGATCATTGCCGTTGATAACAGTATTGCGATTTTTTTCCCAAACATAAAAGCTCCCTCCCTGAGAATCGATCGGATATCCACGATCTTCTCCCATGCAGCAACAAAAGGACCGACATACATCCGGTCCTCATGTTCATCATTTAGAATCTGTTGGTTAATCCAACCACATACATATCTTCTTTATATTCCGGAATCTTCACAAGAAGTCCTTCTGCAGTATCTTCAGTTTCTACCTTCACTGCCGGATCAAATGGTCTCAGCGCTCCGTGATAGCCCTTGATCAGGAATTCATTGGCGCCTTCCTTCAGATGATCTGCAAACACATTCAGATTTCCGTCTTTCTGTGTATAATGGAGCTCGATTCCACTCTCAAGCAGCTCAGATTCACGGTCACTGCAGCGTGTTCCGTAAATACCGTCATGGTTTACCTTCAGCCATGCACCCAGGATCTTCAGTCTTCTTACCTGCTCCTCCGGGATAGTTCCATCTGCCTTTGGGCCGATGTTCAGGAGAAGATTTCCGTTATTTGCCACTGTTCCGACAAGAAGTGAGATCAGATCCGGAACAGAGATCAACTTGTCATCGCCTTCGTTGGCATTATAACCGAAGGATAAGCCCATTCCACGACACATCTCCCATTTCTCATTTCTGTTTACAGAACCGGATTTATATTCCTTAGTAAGGAAATCGTGATAACGTCCGTTGAAACGATCATTTACCACACCCTCCGGAACCTTATTGTAATAATGTGCAAAGAAATACGGCATCATCTCTTCACTCTGTGTCGGCCATCCGATATCATTCCAGAACACACTCGGTGCATAATCATCTACAAGCTCTTTCATCTGATTATAGGAATAATCTGCATATGCAAATGTCGGGCTGGCTGTTCCAAACAGATCATCATCCTCAAAAATAGGATCGTTTGCATACTGCCAGTCGATCAGTCCGGAATAATACAGACCCATGCGGATTCCTGCGTCACGGACAGCTTCTGTCAGCTCACCGGTGATATTTCTCTTCGGTCCCATTTCTACGGAATTGAAATGTGTATATTTACTTGGGAACAGGCAGAATCCGTCATGATGCTTGGTTGTCAGAACAACATACTCCGCACCTGCTTCTTTGAAGATCTCTGCCCACTGCTTCGGATCCCAGTTTTCAGCTTTCCACATAGGAATAAAATCTTCGTATTTGAAATCTTTTCCGTATTTTTCTATATGATGCTTATATGTAGGGCCTTTTCCAATGTTCAGAGAATTGTAATACCATTCTGCATACGGATTATCCGCAAACCATTCCTTGGAATCAACCTCTCCCAGCTCCCATGTATGCGGTGCAAATGCCGGCACGGAATAAATTCCCCAATGGATAAAAATTCCAAATTTACAATCCTCATACCATTTTGGAACTGTGTGTGCATTTACAGAGTTCCAGTTTCCTGTGAATCTTACATCTCCCATAATTAAAATACCTTATCCTTTCTGTCCTTTCAAAAAGACATTATAATTTACTCGCTTCCCCCAACAGCTATTCTACTGTGATCTTCAATACCACCGGCATATCTCCCGCCTCAATAACCCCTCTTCCGCAGGAAATATCCAGTTCTTTATTTCTCGCAAATGCCGGATGCAGATCTGTTCCGAGGATCTCAATATCCCGGATCGTGGATTTCAAAAGCTTCATATCATTGCCAAGAGCTTTGATATGGATCTCTCCATCCTCCGGCCAGTGCAGAACAGTCGCATAAATATGATTGCTCTTACTTGTAAAACGGATATCCTCAGAAGTAAAGTGCTTATCATAGGTATCCGTGAAATGTCCTTCCGGAACCACCGTCGGTCCCTCTCCGAATGTCTTCCAGTATCTGGTTCCGTATATCGCCTCTCCGTTTACCTTCAGCCATTTTCCCATTTCTCTCAGGATATGTGCATCCTCTTCCGGAATTGTTCCATCCGGCTTCGGTCCGATATTAAGAAGAAGTGCACCATTTTTGCTGACTACATCGATCAGATCCAGCACTACATCGGAAGGCTTCTTATAATCATTTCCAATGGTATAGCCCCAGGAATTCTTAGCTACAGACGTATCATTCTGCCACAGATCCGGTGTGATATGGTCTAACTGACCTCTTTCCAGATCATTGACTGCGCTGCCGTAAACATATGCGTCAAATTTGGCATCAATGGCTGTTTCTTTTCCCCACTGTGCAGAACGGTTGTAATAATATGCTGCAAATTTACGAAGATACGGTTTCCATGCATACTGCTGGATCCACCAGTCAAAATACACGATGGATGGCTGATATTTATCCACGATCTCGCAGGTGCGGACAAGCCAGTCCTGCATATGCTCCTCTGTCGGAGGATTGTCATAAATATCACTCATATCTCTGGTGATTCCTGCTGCCGGCCCATAAAGATCCGCATATTCCGGATCATTGACATCAGCCTCCGGGATCTGACGACCTCCATTAAAGAACCAGTAATGCTCTGCTCTGTGAGAAGAAGCACCGAGAACCATTCCCTCTTTCTCAACCTCTGTCTTCAGCTCTCCGAGAATATCTCTTTTCGGTCCCATCTCAGCAGCGTTCCAGCGACAAAGGTCACTTGCATACATCTGAAATCCATCGTGATGCTCCGCTACCGGAACTACGAATTTCGCCCCCGCCTCTTTAAATAAGGCCGCCCATTCCTTCGGATCAAACTTCTCAGCCTTAAACTGAGGAATAAAATCCTTGTAGCCGAATTTATCCAGAGTTCCGTATTTCTCTGTATGATGCAGGTTCTCCTTAGAGCCTTTCACATACATATTTCTGGGATACCATTCATTTCCGAAAGCCGGAACACTGTAAACACCCCAGTGGATAAAAATTCCGAATTTATCTCTTGCATACCACTTCGGCGTAGGATGCTCACAGAGAGAATCCCAGGTATCCGTGTACGGTCCCTGTGCGATCACCTCATCGATCAGAGAAAGGTATTCTTCTTTTTTCATCTGTTCGTCCTCTTTACATCTTTTATTTATATTGTATGGATGTCTCTATGTTATCATCAAACCTTTTGGTTGTATATGCCCAACAATCCACAAATAAAACGTTTCGTTTTTATACAAAACATACAACAAAAAAAAGACCTTGATGATGTTTTTGTTCCAACTTCATCAAAGTCTTTTCTTTTTTACATAATATTCTCTTCGATCACCTTTTCGATCCGTCTCTTCACTTCTTCTGCGAGCTCTGTGGTATGCATATCTTTGTATTCCTCATAATACATCGGAGGAAGGATATGCACCTGTACGGTGATCCTCTCTGTAGAACCGGTATCAAAAGCCTTAAAGGAATCGATCAGTGCAACCGGAACGATCGGGCATTTCGTCTTGGTGGCAGTCTTGAAGCTGCCGCCCTTGAACGGTCCCGGATGATTTCCGTTTTTACTTCTGGTTCCCTCCGGAAAGATCAGATAATTACGACCAGCCTTCACTTCCCGTATTACATTGACAATGACCTGCATGGACTGCTTCAGGTCTTCCCTGTCAATGATAAAGGCCTTCATACAGGCAAAAACCTGCTTCAGAAAAGGAATCTCTCCAACTTCCTTCTTGGCAACTACCGAAAAAGGAACCGGGCATGCCCGGATGATCGCCAGCACATCAAACAGTCCCTGGTGATTCGGAAAAAACATAAATCCCTTTTCTTTTGGGATATTTTCAGCTCCATGCACATCAATATGGATATTTCCGCCTTCGATGGCATGCTCATCTACCAGTCTCAGGAATGCGTATTTCTTCTCTTCCGGATAATCATCTGTATGCGCTGCATACCAGCAAAGCTTGATCCACCAGTAAGGAACAAAGACTATATTTCTGAGCACCATCAGCAAAATCCGCTTCATTCTTACATCCTCCCGCCTCTGCTTTATCCGTTCAGTTTCCCTGCGATCTTATCCTCGTATCCCGGATTCTTTTTCAGAAAAACTTCATAAGCCTTTGTATAATCTGTATAGGTTTTCGTAGTCATAAATTTCTGATAATCCTTAGCAGCCTGCTGGCTGATCTTATCTGAAATCTCAGAAGGCGCATACAGATAATACTTTTTGTCCTGGACCTTTACAAGATAGGTACTGATACATGGATATTCCTGCTCGTTCTCCAGAACAAGATTATAGCGGATATAAACATAAGAATAATTTTTGTTTTCAGAAATGGAGCCACAGCTGTCGATATTTACATCCTTTACTCCATGGGCCTGAAAATATTTTATCGTGGAGGAAATCTCTGTTTTCGCCTCATCCGATAACTTATCCGCACTGTAACAGCTCTGCATCTTTTTATTCTTGCCTGCTGCTGCCGCTTTGATGTAGCCTTCCACAACCCCCTCCGGAGTTCTGTGGCTGATCTTTCCGCAACCTCTGGCCGCCAGAACGATCACCAGCAGGATCAAAATGATCCCCGCCAGTGTCGCAATATGGACAAAATTCAGTTTTTTATTAGAGTATTTCAGCTTCTTTACTGATTTTTTTCTGCGTTTTTTCTTTGTCGTCGTCATGACTTATCCTCGACCTTATTCCTCTTCACTGCCTGTGACAGCTTCCTCTGCAGAGCCTTCTTCGTTATCGCCGGTTTCTCCGTCAGCTTTTTCGGTAGTTGTATCTGCTTCCGGATCTTTATCTCTTACCTTGGCGATACTTGCAACGGTTACACCCTCTGTAAGATTAATCATCTTCACACCGGAGGTGATCCTTCCAAGAACAGAGATATCCGCACACTGCAGACGGATAATGATACCCTCTGTAGTGATCATCATGATCTCGTTCTCTTCGTTGACAGCCTTGGCGCCAACAACATTTCCGGTCTTCTCGGTGATCTTGTAGCACTTCACACCCTTACCGCCACGGTTCTGGACAACGAACTCACTCATAGCTGTACGTTTGCCCATTCCGTTCTCGGAAACTACAAGCAGATAATCTCCCTGAGTGTTCAGCTGCATGGCAACAACTTCATCACCGTCAGTAAGATTCATACCTCTTACTCCCATGGACGCACGGCCTGTGCTGCGGACATCCGTTTCCTTAAAGCGGATACACTGTCCGTCCCTGGTCACAAGAATAATATCTTTATTATTATCAGTAGCCTTAACCTCGATCAGCTCGTCATCATCACGAAGAACGATTGCTGTAAGACCTGTCTTACGGACATTCTCGTAATCCTTGATCGGAGTTTTCTTCACAAGGCCTTTCTTGGTGGCCATCATCAGATAATGCCCCTCTTCATATTTACGAAGCGGGATCACAGCTGTGATCTTTTCTCCCGGTGCAAGCTGCAGAAGATTGATGATCGCAGTTCCTCTGGCTGTACGACCAGCCTCCGGGATCTCATATACCTTCAGTCTGTATACACGTCCTGTATTAGTAAAGAACATGAGATAATGGTGCGTTGTCGTCATCAGAAGCTCTTCGATATAGTCATCCTCAATCGTCTGCATACCCTTGATTCCTCTGCCGCCACGGTTCTGGCTGCGGAAGTTGTCAACGGTCATACGCTTGATATAACCAAGCTTTGTCATTGCGATCACTGTATTTTCTCTCGGGATCAGATCCTCTGTAGAGATATCATATACATCGTATCCGATGGAAGTCTTTCTGTCATCGCCGTATTTCTCTGCAATGGCAAGGATCTCCTCTCGGATCACCCGGAGAAGGAGCTTGCGGTCAGCAAGGATTGCCTGGAACTTGCGGATCTTCTCCATAAGCTCTGCATACTCAGCCTCCAGCTTCTCTCTTTCCAGACCTGTCAGTGCACGGAGACGCATATCCACGATCGCCTGTGCCTGCACATCTGTCAACTCAAAACGGTCGATCAGCTCCTGCTTGGCGATCTGTACGTTGCGGGAACCACGGATGATGCGGATCACTTCGTCAATATTATCAAGTGCCTTCAGAAGACCCTCCAAAATATGGGCTCTCTCCTGTGCCTTATTAAGATCATACTGTGTTCTTCTGCGAACTACATTCTCCTGATGCTCCAGATAGTACTCCAGCATCTCTTTCAGGTTCAGAACCTTCGGTTCCATACTTCCATGATTTGGAACAAGAGAAAGCATGATCACACCAAAAGTATCCTGCAGCTGTGTATGCTTGTAAAGCAGATTCAGGATCACGTTGGCATTGGCATCCTTACGAAGATCAATACAGATTCGCATACCCTCACGGCTGGAATGGTCGTTCAGGTCTGTGATCCCGTCGATCTTTTTGTCACGGACAAGCTCTGCGATCTTCTCGATCAGACGTGCCTTGTTTACAAGGTACGGGAGCTCGGTAACCACGATACGGGATTTACCGTTTGGCAAAGTCTCGATATTTGTCACCGCACGGACACGGATCTTGCCACGTCCGGTACGGTAAGCTTCCTCGATCCCTCTCGTTCCGAGGATGGTCGCTCCTGTAGGGAAATCCGGTCCCTTTACGATCTCAAGAAGCTCCTCCATAGCTGTTTCTCTGTCTTCTTCTACAATGTTGTCAATGATCTTAACAACTGCATTGATAGTTTCACGAAGGTTATGCGGCGGAATATTGGTTGCCATACCTACCGCAATACCTGTAGTACCGTTTACCAAAAGGTTCGGAAAACGTGCCGGAAGCACAACCGGCTCACGCTCTGTCTCATCAAAGTTCGGCTGAAAATCAACCGTATCCTTGTTGATGTCAGCAAGCATCTCCATGGATATCTTGCTGAGACGTGCCTCTGTATATCGCATGGCAGCCGCACCGTCACCATCCACGGAACCAAAGTTTCCATGTCCGTCAACCAGCGGATATCTTGTGGACCATTCCTGAGCCATATTGACCAGCGCACCATAGATGGAGCTGTCACCGTGCGGATGATATTTACCCATGGTATCACCGACAATACGCGCACATTTTCTGTGTGGCTTGTCAGGACCATTATTCAGCTCGATCATAGAGTACAGAACTCGGCGCTGTACCGGCTTCAGACCGTCTCTTACATCAGGCAAAGCTCGTGAGGCGATAACACTCATGGCATAGTCGATGTAAGATTCCTTCATCGTTTTTTCCAGATCCACTTCGTGGACTTTGTCAAAAATATTATCTTCCATTCTTCTTTATTCTCCTAGATATCAAGATTCTTAACGAATCTTGCATTTTCTTCGATAAATTCACGTCTTGGCTCTACCTTGTCTCCCATAAGAGTGGTAAATGTCAGATCGATCTCAGATGTGGCAGCTTCGTCCATGGTCACACGGAGAAGGATTCTCTTCTCAGGGTCCATAGTAGTCTCCCAGAGCTGCTCGGCATCCATCTCACCCAGACCTTTATAACGCTGGATCTTATTGTTTCCGTCACGTCCGATCTCGGTAAGGATATTGTTCAGCTCATCATCGTCATATGCATACCATACCTTTTTGTTCTTCTCCACTTTATAGAGAGGAGGCTGCGCCAGGTATACATATCCCTGCTTGATCAGCTCCGGCATGAAACGATACAGGAAGGTCAGAAGCAGTGTTGCGATATGCGCACCGTCAACATCGGCATCGGTCATAATGATGATCTTGTGATAACGAAGCTTGGAAATATCAAAATCCTCATGGATTCCGGTTCCGAAGGCAGTGATCATTGCCTTGATCTCTTTGTTTCCGTAAATCTTATCCAGACGTGCCTTCTCAACATTCAGGATCTTACCACGCAGCGGAAGGATTGCCTGTGTGGCACGGTTTCTCGCTGTCTTGGCAGAACCGCCCGCGGAATCTCCCTCTACGATATAGATCTCACAGTTCTCCGGATTCTTGTCAGAACAGTCTGCAAGCTTTCCCGGAAGCGACATGCTGTCCAGTGCGGATTTTCTTCTTGTAAGGTCACGTGCCTTTCTGGCTGCCTCTCTGGCTCTCTGTGCAAGAACAGATTTCTCAACGGTAGCCTTGGCAACTGCAGGATTCTGCTCCAGGAAAATCTCCAGCTGTTTACTTACAACACTGTCTACCGCACCTCTAGCCTCACTGTTTCCAAGCTTCTGCTTGGTCTGACCCTCAAACTGCGGATTCTCGATCTTAACACTGACGATCGCAGTCAGGCCCTCACGGATATCATCACCGCTTAAGTTCGGCTCACTGTCCTTAAGAAGCTTGTTCTTACGTGCATAATCATTAAATGTATTGGTGATCGCATTACGGAAACCGGTAATGTGTGTACCGCCCTCCGGTGTATTGATATTGTTTACAAAGCCATAGGTGTTCTCTGTATAGGAATCATTATGCTGCAGCGCAACCTCTACAGACACGCCGTCCTTCTCACCCTCACAGTAAATGATCTCCGGGTAAAGAGCCTCCTTGCTTCTGTTCAGGTAGCTTACAAACTCACGGATACCACCCTCATAGTGGAATATCTTCTCGCGCTCCTGTCCCTCTCTCTTATCCTCCAGAACGATACGAAGACCCTTAGTCAGGAAAGCCATCTCACGAAGTCTCTGTTTCAGGATATCATAATCATAAACAGTCTCCTCAAAGATCTCCTTGTCCGGAAGGAAATAAACCTTCGTTCCTGAAAGCCCCGGATCACAGTCACCTACCACCTTCAGCGGGTACATAGTCTTGCCACGCTCATATCTCTGTTTGTATTCCTTACCCTCTCGGTAGATGGTAACCTCCAGCCATTCGGAAAGTGCATTTACAACAGATGCACCAACACCGTGGAGACCACCGGAAACCTTATATCCTCCACCGCCGAACTTACCGCCTGCGTGAAGAATGGTAAATACAACCTCAACTGCCGGAATACCAGCCTTATGATTGATGCCAACCGGAATACCACGACCATTATCTGTAACTGTAATGGAATTATCCGGATTGATATCTACATGGATCTCCGTACAAAAACCAGCCAGTGCTTCATCGACTGCGTTATCCACGATCTCATATACGAGATGATGAAGTCCACGGCTGGAGGTACTTCCGATATACATTCCAGGCCTCTTACGTACGGCTTCCAGTCCTTCCAGAATCTGGATCTGATCCGCGCCGTATTCTGTATTCTCTGCGCCCATGTCATTCCTCCTGTTCTTGTCGTCCGGACGTGTTTGAAAATTCATTTCTGCAGAACCATAGCAGCTTCAGAAATCATTACATCAAATCCTGAGCAAGATAAACTGATCTTTTAATTTCAGGAAATACTGTATTTTCATTTTGCAGAAAGCAATTCTCAAACCCGCTCCGGAAGTGTCATTTATACCTGTAAAATAAATATTTTTTACATACGAATACAGAGTTTATTATAGCACAAAAAAGCCTGTATTTCCACGCAAAATCATAGGAAATACAGGCAAAAAAGTATCTTATTAAATGCAATCCCAAAACATAGCACAATATGCTCTTAAAATATATGGAATATTCAGCTACTCCAGTAAAAGCCCAAATTCCTTTAACAATTTCTTCTGGTATTCCGGATCTGCTGCCGATCTTATAATATCAGACGTCCTCCCCAGCTCAGCAAGGCAGAGGATCAAACTGTTAATACTATGTTCTCCCTGCTGCATTCCCTGTTGCATTCCCCGCTGCATTCCATCCTTTATTCCATCCTGCATTCCAATTCCATACCCTTCATCATAGCCAGCCTGTAAACTTTTTCTTATCTTTTCCTCGATCTGATCCTGTATGATCCGATTTAATGCTTCACACATACAATCCGCCTCCCTGAATTTTTCTTCATTAGCCCTTACGATCATCTGCATAACTGATTCGTACAAAGGATTTTTCTGCTTTTCTCTGTATTCATTGAGAAGTCGTTTCATATCTTCCTTATCTTTTATTCTATCAGTCAGACTTCTCAGCCACAGATTTTTCTTCTTCGACAACTGCTCTGTTACAATGACCTGGATTGGGATCTTAGATCCTGTTACGTAATAAATTCCTTCTTCCATCTTTTTTACCCGGCATTTCCAAAACTCCCTCAAATGACGGAGCATCTTCCGGGGATATGCCCTGCTTACCAAAGAGATCGTAATCTCCTCAATTGGAATTTCATCCTCAGTTACCGTATCCGCTTTATAAAAAAATGCATATCCACACACCTTATAAAAATCATTGATGCTTATATAATCCGTCGGACTCTTATATTCAATGATATTATATTTTCGGAAGATCCTTCCTATGTTTTTATTAATGGGGATATCTGATTTCTTTTTGATCACAAGCGCATCGATCTCCATTGGTTTCGTCCCAAGCTGATGCTCATTCTCAAAAATCAGATTCTCCCTTTCTGCCTCCAGTTCTATCTGGATATCAGCAAAAAATGCAGGATGCCACTGCTGCAGGTTAGAGCTGTTTGTTCTGTTATTGTTTACGATCATACACGACTCCTCTGTTTTGATCTCAAGGAGCCTCATCTGAAAACTCCTGCTGAAAAATGGAAAAAAGCATGAATTTTCTGAGATGACAGGCAATCTGCCTGATATATGAAATGTAATAGAAAAATAAGATTATTTTTAGAAAATATGCTTTTACAGCATTTCCATAGAATCCCGGAACTGCTTTTTATTTTTGATAAGATCAGCTTACCACAATATGGTCTATACTGCAAGCAAATCATTTCGACAAAATCCGCACAGTACTTTTTATGTTACTGTTCACTGGCAATATTCCGCGAGGTGTTTTTTGTGAGCGAAGGTCACAGAAAACCCGAGACATACCGCGCGGATTTATGCGATTAGCATAAATTCTGTGCATCGCGAAGCGTGTTGCTGAGAACGGAGTGAACAGTAACCTTTTTATTACCACAATAAAAAAAGCCACATACGTTCCCAAAAATCCCTGGTCACAGTATGCAGCTTATTCAATCATCCACGATCACGTTACCTACGATCCGTACCACAATTACACCTGATCATTCAGCAGAACCTTCTCCATCCAGAAGCGCCTTATAAATATCCCGCTTGGAAACACCACGATCCTTGGCAGCAAGCTTCATGGCATCCTTCCTGGAATTCCCCTGCTGCTCATACATCGCCACATGCTCCGCAATGGAAATCTCCTCCCAAGAAGCACGCTTCTCCGCCTCCATCTCACTGCGGCTCCTGCCCTCGATCACAAGAACACACTCACCCAGCGGCTTCTCATCTTTATAAAAATCCATCAAATCATCGATCGTAGTCCGGAATGCCGTCTCATGCTTCTTGGTCAGCTCTCTGCAAAGAGTCATCCGGCGGTTGCCAAGCGCCTCTCTGAGCTCACCAAGAGTCCGTACAAGCCTGTGAGGTGCCTCATACAGGATAATAGTCCTGGTTTCACAGGAAAGCTCCTCCAGGATCGTTTTTCGTTCTTTCTTATCCGCCGGAAGAAAAGCCTCGAAAGCAAAACGCCTGGTATGCAGGCCTGACAAAGTCAGAGCAGTGATGCAGGCAGCAGGACCCGGAAGTGAAGTCACTTCAATTCCGGCTTCATAGCACATGGCGGCAAGCTCCTCCCCAGGATCTGAGATACCCGGAGTACCTGCATCTGTGATCAACGCAATGTTTGTACCCGCCAGCAGCTTTTCCACGAGGACATGGCCCTTATCGATCTTATTGTATTCGTGGTAGCTGGTCATGGGGGTTTTTATATCAAAATGATTCAGAAGTTTTATGCTGTTGCGGGTATCCTCCGCAGCGATTAAGTCCACTTCCCGAAGGGTTCTTAGTACTCGAAGGGTGATGTCTTCGAGATTTCCTATGGGGGTGGCGCATAAGTATAGTTTTCCGTTTTGTTTCATAATTTGCCTCTTTTCTCGCTTGACCGCGGGGAGTTGTTTTCCACTTGGCCGTGGGGGAGTTGTTTCGCTTGACCGCGGGGGTTTGTTTAAGTTTGGGAACTTTGAAAACCGCAAAGGGGCCGCAAAGCCGCGCCCCCTCTGCACACCCCTTGGGCTTTTTTTAAGTAGTGCAAGGGATTCGCTGTTCTTATTTGTTGACTTGTGTCTGTATGCTTCGGTATTCAGCGCGCTACGCTGTGCCGATGTTGTTTTATTTCTTCACTTTCTCTGTGGTTCTCTTCTGGCAAGGTGTCTGTATTCTTCGCTACTCAGCGCGCCACGCTATGCCGATATTATTTCATTTCTTCACTTTCTCTGTGATTCACTTCTGGCAAGATGTCTGTATTCTTCGATACTCAGCGCACTATGCGTTGCGATCTCTCGCTTTGAATCTCAGGCGAGGGGAGGCCGGCTGCTGGTGGTGACGTTAGCGGAGCCCCCGTCAGCGAGGTGAGGATAGCTGCTGCCACCGAGCGCACTGTTTGAGCGAAGCGAGTTTGCGCGAATGGCAGCAAACCGGCGCCGCAGCCGAGCAGGGGGCGCAGCGTGTCACCACCAGCAGCCTGCCTCCCCTCGCCGTCCCTTCACCAACCGAAGTACCACAGCCACCACTACCACCCAGCCATCCAGCGCAGCGCCGATGGCCCAAAACCTCCCGAGCAGCCACCCAATCTCTCACAACCACCCAAACAACCAACCATGCAGCCACCCTAAGCCACAACATCACAACATTCACACCATCCGATACAACTCCAAAACATCCTCCGTATAAACCCCAGGCCGCTCATAAACCACCAGCGGCCGCTCAACCCGGATCCTGGAATTCCCGCCCTTACAAGCCTCGATCAACACCATATTCGGCTCCTTATCAATAAAAGGATACACCAGCTGCATCCTCTTAGGCTCCAGCTTATACTTCGTCAAAGTCGCCATCAGCTCCACCAGCCGAAACGGCCTGTGCACCAGAAAAAAACGCCCCCGATCCTTCAGGACCCGGGCAGCCTGACAAGCCACATCATCAAACGAACACAAAATCTCATGCCTCGCGATCGCCTTCGGAAGATGCGGATTCGTCAACCCATGCTGCCCGATCATATACGGCGGATTACACGTCACCACATCAAAAGAAGCCGCCCCAAAAATCCCGGCAGCCTCCCTGATATCACCCTCAACGATCCGAACCCTGTCCTCAAGACCATTATACCTCACACTACGGTCAGCCATCTCCGCACACTCATGCTGGATCTCCAGCCCCGTGAAATGCTCCCCATCCGTACGATCAGAAAGCAAAATCGGAATGATCCCCGTACCGGTCCCCATATCCAGCGCAACCTCACCCCTCTTCACCCGGGCAAAGCCAGACAACAGAACCGCATCCATCCCAAAGCAAAACTTCTTCGGATCCTGGATCACAAACAACCCATTCTGAAGATCATCCACACGCTCACCGCAATAAACCAGATCACTTCTCATTCGGCTTCGAATCTCCCTTTTTAACCTCTTTCTCCTCGTGGTCAGCAGAACCACCCTTACCCTTTTTTCTCTTAGGGCGGAACCTCAGATCACGGACCGGAAACTCCTGGATCTCCTTCTCGTCATTCACCTCAACCACGATCTTAACCATCTGCCGGAGAACATTCACACTCTGGACCGTACCCGAAACACCCTGCGGCGTCGTTACCATATCACCGATACCCGGAAGATTCCGGTTCAGCTCCTCATAAGTCTCCTGCTCATTCTTCAGACAGCACATCAGACGACCACAGACACCAGAAATCTTCGTCTGGTTCAGAGAAAGATTCTGCTCCTTCGCCATCTTGATGGAAACCGGCGCAAACTCCGAAAGATACGTATGACAGCAAAGCGTCCTTCCACAGATACCAATACCGCCAAGGATCTTCGTCTCATCACGGACACCGATCTGACGAAGCTCGATCCTGGTCTTAAACACAGACGCCAGATCCTTAACCAGCTGCCGGAAATCAATACGGCCATCCGCTGTAAAATAAAACAGCACCTTGTTATTATCAAAAGTATACTCCGCATCGATCAGCTTCATATCAAGCTCATGCTCACGGATCTTCTTCTTACAGATCTTAAAAGCCTCTTTCTCCTTCTGGCGGTTCTCAGCCTCATGATCCTCGTCCTCCTTCGTTGCAACACGGAGAACCTCCTTCAGCGGATGGACCACCTCGTCCTCCTTCACGCTGCGCGGCTCCAGGACAACACGGCCATACTCCACACCACGGGCAGTCTCCACGATCACATGATCGCCGACCTTCACATTATAATTCTTAGGATTAAAATAATAAATCTTACCAACGTTACGAAATCTGACTCCAACTACCTTTTCCATTCTATTTCTCCCTAATTGTCAGGAACAGGAGCTCCAGGGCAAGTTCGAGATTAACATTGGCACGGAGACGCACCTTCGTCTTCTCCAGTGCCTCAAGGATTTTTTCGATATTCTCATAAGAACGCTCGCTGGCCTGCTCTCTGATAAAATTAATCTCCTGTTTAAAAACCAGGTTGTCAATTTCCCTTGTTGCCTTAAACATCAGAACATCGCGGAACCAGAACTGGAAAATATCCAGATAATCATTGATATTATTCTTATCAGCAGTCAAAGTCTTGATCGCCTCTGTCAGCTCATAAACCTCCATGGAATTGGCATATTTCAAAATCTTCAGGGCATTGGCAGTCATATCCGCAAACTCCTGAGAAGTCGCAGCCTCCTTCGCCTTGCCGATACTGCCCTGCGCATAAGACGCATCGATCTCAGCCTGATAATCCGGCACCTGAAGATGCTCCATCAGATATTCCTTCACAAGACTGTCATCCACCACCTTCAGATCCAGACGCACACATCTGGAACGGATCGTAGGAAGAAGACTGTCGATATTGCTTGTCAGCAGCATGATCACCGCATATTCCGGCGGTTCCTCGATAGTTTTCAAAATGGCATTCTGCGCCTGCACCGTCATCATCTCCGCATCCGGAATGATATAGATCTTATACGGACTGCAGTACGGCTTGATATCCACATCACGCACAACCTGGTCACGCACCTCGTCAATGCTGATGCTTCCAGGCTTCTCGTGAGTTACTGTAATGATATCCGGATGATTCTTGCCGATCACCTTCTTACAGGAATCACAAGTCATACACGGTTCAGACTCTCCCGATTCACACTGCAGCGCTGCCGCAAAAGTCCCTGCAAGAAGCTTCTTGCCGGATCCCGGTTCCCCTGTAAAAATATAAGAGTGGGATACCTTCCCTGTCTCTATCGCATTCTTCAAATGCCTGATTATATCGTCATGGCCGATGATGTCATGAAATCCTGCCATAAGAATCACCTCTTTCTGCCTTTTGTGCCCTCCGTTATACCCGGCGGACATCTTTCAACTAATTATAACATAATCTTCTGTATAAAAAAAACTATTTTTCCTTATTGTACAGATTTTATATAATTTACGATCTCCTTCACACATTCATCCAGATTATGATTCTCAAAACGCTTCCATATACCTGCTTTAAGAATATTTTCCTCGGAAAAATCATTCTGGTCTGCAAGAAAACGCCTGCACATCTCCTCATACTTCGGCACCTCCTGGGTCTTCTCCCTGGCAAGCGCACGCTCCAGACGCTCTCCGTCTTCCACCTCTATATAAATAGGCCACATCACTTCATTGCCGTAATACTCCCGGAGCCTCACAAAAGACTCCAGTGTACCGATCCCCAGATAGCTGTCATTTCCCACAGACACCTGCCCATCATCCGCAGTAAAATATGTCCACGGCCCGTAAACCGTCTGATAAGTACGCGCCTCGATCAGCTTCCCGTTTCTTCGGAACTCCTTCAGTTTATTCTCATCTGCAAAAAAATATTCTCTTCCGTTCTCCTCTCCATCCCGGATCGGACGGGTAGTATAGATCACAAGCCGCTTAAGCCCCAGCTCCTGATCCTTCTCCAGTTGTCTGTAAATACTGTCCTTGCCGGAAGAGCTTTTTCCCATAATGTAAAAAATCTTTCCCATATGTCTCCTCTGCTGCATATGCGTTACTATACACGCTCTGATCCGTAATACACAGATCCGTCTGCTGCCACGCACCTCACATCTCATTTCTCACAACACACACCGTCTCACTGGTCTGGTCGCTCAGGCCCTGGACCTCAAAGCCCTGTTCCAGGTATCTTCTCACATTTTTTACGAAATGTCCAGAAATCTGTTCCCCCGGAACGATCAGCGGGATCCCCGGCGGATAAAGATACGCAAACTCCCCGGACGTCCGTCCGATACACTCATCCAGCGGACACCGCTCACTCTCCGCATCCATAGCCTGGGAGATCCGCATGATCTGCTTCATTTTTCCGTTTTTCAAAGGCTCCTTCTCCACAGCCTCTTCTCTGTATTTTAACGATTCACGGCGGTCGATCTCTTCAATAGCATCACAAAGCCGCTCAAAACCCTCCGCCGTATCACCCACAGCCGCCAGCGCCAGCACATAATTCTCCGCCTCCATCTCCATTTCCAGATGAAACTCCCTCCGGAGGATCTGATGCAGCTCCCGGCCGTTCAGCGAACTGTTCACAGTAGAAATCAATATCTTGGATCTGTCAAAATCAAAAACCCTCTGGCACTCACAGGCCTGCGGCGTCACCAGTCGGATATACTTACATTCAGAAAGACGCCTGCGTGCTTTTTCCAGATTCTCCGTAAACACACGGAACATCTCATCCCCCTCACGCTCCAGCTTATCCATGCACGCATCAATGCTGCTCATAAGAATATAAGAAGGACTGCTGCTCTGATAGATTCCCAGAAAACGCTTCAGTTTTTCCCGGCTCACACGATCACTGCACAGGTGGATCACCCCCGTCTGGGTCAGACAGGGCAGCGTCTTATGCACACTGTTGATCACCACATCCGCACCAAGCTGCGCCGCAGACACCGGAAAATAATCCGAAAACCGAAAATGCGCCCCGTGAGCCTCATCCACGATCAGCGGCACACCATAGTGATGCGCGATCTCCGCGATCCTCGCCACATCCGACACGATCCCGTCATAAGTCGGCGAAGTGATCAGCACCGCCTGGATCTCCGGATTTTCCGCCAGATACATTTCCACACGGCCAGGTGAAATCCCTCCGTTTATCCCCAATTTCGGATCCTCATGTGGATAAATATACGTGACACTCAGCTCCCGCAGATAAATCGCATGGTAAACCGCCTTATGGCAGTTCCTTGCCACCAGGATCTGTCCCCCCTTATCCACAGCCGCAGACACCGCCGCCAGGATCGCCCCGGAGCTTCCATTAATACTGTAAAAACTCTCCGGCACACCATAAAGCCGTGCAACATCCTCCTGCGCCCTTTTCAAAATATCCTCAGCATGATGCAGGTTATCAAACCCGTCAATCTCCGTAATATCCATCTCCACCGGAAAATCCCCCTCCACAGCCAGCGGATTCCTCTTATGCCCCGGCATATGAAACGGATAAAAATCACTCTTACCGTACGCTTCCAGTTTCTTGTATAATCTGTCTTCCATAGTTCGTCCTTTTCATCCTAAAAACAAGGAGGGGCTATCACCAGACGATATTCCCCTCCATTTTTATCACATCTCAGCAAAATCGATCCTCAGATCCTCATAGATCCCCACTTTGATCGAATCCTGAAATGTATACTGCTCCGTATCCTCATTTTCAAAATCATACACCATTACCAGCTTCTTCACAGGATCCACGATCCAGTACTCTCTCACACCGGCAGTCCTGTATTTAAACAGCTTGGTATAATAATCCATACGCCTGCTCGCCGGAGAAACGATCTCGATGATCCAGTCCGGAGCCCCCTTACATCCCCTGTCATCCAGCTTATCCGGATCACAGATAACAGAAACATCCGGTTCCACATAAGTATTCGTCTTCTCATCCAGATACACCGCAAACGGTGCGGCAAACACCTCACATTTCCCCTTGTTAGAATCTATATAGTTACCTATCTTTCTGGACAAGATACTTGAAATCCTCTGATGCATCGTATTCGGCGGCGCCATATAATAAATATGTCCATCGATCAGTTCCGCTCTTTCACCCTCCGGCAAAGCATAAATATCCTCTATCGTATAAATTCTTTCCCTCAACAGCGGCATATCTCCACTCCTCTCAAAAGCACCCGACAGATCATACACCATCATTCCGATCTGCACTCATACACCTGCAGTAGCTCCATCCGAAGCCTTCCCCACAGGCTCACACCTTAAACCGATACCCCACACCCCAGATCGTCTCAATATACTGCGGCTTGGCCGTATTAAACTCGATCTTTTCACGGATCTTCTTGATATGCACCGTAACTGTAGCGATATCACCCACAGACTCCATATCCCAGATTTCCCGGAAAAGCTCTTCCTTTGTAAAAACCCTGTTCGGATTCTCAGCCAGAAAAGTCAAAAGATCAAACTCCTTGGTAGTAAACGTCGTCTCCTCACCATTGACCCACACACGCCTGGCCGTCTTATCGATCTTAATACCACGGATCTCGATCACATCATTCTTATGCACATTGGAACCAACCAGCCGGTTATAACGCTCCATATGCGCCTTCACACGTGCAACCAGCTCACTTGGGCTGAACGGCTTGGTCATATAATCATCCGCACCAAGACCCAGTCCCCGGATCTTATCGATATCATCCTTCTTGGCCGAAACCATAATGATCGGCGTATTCTTCTCCTCACGGACCTGCCGGCAGATATCAAAACCATCCACCTCCGGAAGCATCAGATCCAGGATGATCAGATCAAACTCCTCCTTCATGGCACGTACAAGCCCCGTATCACCACGGTTCTCGATCTCCACCTCAAAACCCGAAAGCTCCAGATAATCCTTCTCCAGATCCGCGATCGCTTCCTCATCCTCTATGATCAAAATCCTACTCATTCATCGGTACCTCCTGATATTTTCTGAGAACAAAATACATGATCGTTCCGATCCCCAGCCGGCTTGTGGCCCAGACCTTTCCACCATGATCCTCCATGATCTTCTTTACGATGGAAAGTCCAATACCGCTTCCTCCCTTGGAAGAATTTCTGGAAACATCGGTACGGTAAAAACGGTCAAAAATATACGGCAGATCCTTGGCGGCAATACCCTTGCCGTTATCCTCGATCTCCACCTGGATAAAATCACCCACATCCTTCACCCGAAGCTGGATGATCCCCCTTGGCTTCTCCATATACTTAATGGCATTACTCACGATATTATGGATCACACGGCGGATCTGCTCACCATCCGCAATAACCTGCACACCCTTCTCCACATAATTGGCATACACAAGCTCGATCCCCCTGGTCTCCATCTCAAGCCCAAGCTCCTCCGCACAATCCGAAAAATAATCCTCCACATTCAGCTTGCTGAACGTATACGGAATACGGTTGGTATCGATCTTGGAATAAAAGGTCAGCTCATTGATCAGATGATCCATCTCATTGGTCTTATTATAAATGGTACGCACATACCGGTCCATCTTCTCCGGCGTATCCGCCACACCATCCATGATTCCCTCCACATAACCCTTCACCGCAGTGATCGGCGTCTTCAGATCATGGGAAATATTGCTGATCAGCTCCTTATTCTCCTTATCCATCAGGATCTTCTCTTCCGTGGACTCCTTCAGACGCTTACGCATCTCCTCAAAATCCTGGCAAAGCTGGGAAAATTCATCATTCCCCTCAACCTCCAGCACAAAATCCAGATTCCCCTCCTTGATGTTCTTGGTAGCCTTCTTAAGCTTCACCAGCGGAACCGCAATGCTCCGATAGATCCACAGCCCTACGGACAATGCGGTAAAAACAAGGATGATCGTTGCGGTCAGGATCATATCCTTAGCCATCAGCTTCACCTGGCTGCTGGAAGACTGCGGCAGCGAAATATCATAGACCATCTGGCTGGAATCCGAAGCCTGGCTGCTGCTCTCCTGCACATGCTTCGCCTGCGTCTGGCTGAACCCGTACAGACTTGCGGAAAAAAGAAGCAGCGGCAGCAGGATGATCGCAACGAAGCCCACAATAATACGTGTTTTTAACTTCATCTGTATCTCCGTCCTTTATAAATTCACACATTCACATACACGTATTATAACATAAACTATATTCCCTATCTCTAAATTTTCTATAAAAAACCCCATCTTCCAGCATCAGTATTATTCCATTTTGTTCTAAACTATGCTATCATATTTTTGTTGTCCACCCGATACCCGGCAACGGGAGGAGGTGAGTTCTTTTGGAAATTATTATCTCTTTTCTTGTTTCCTGCATGGCAAACATAACTGCCTATTACGTTTGCAAATGGCTAGACGGCAACAAGTAGGACAACGCTAACCTAGTGGTTTCTTGTCCACTATAAAAAATTAGAAGAAGCCCCCGGTATTGGCACTACCGGGGGCTTCACTCTTTGTTCTTTTGGAACTATTACTATCTCTTTTGCCTAATGGCATTATATCATATGCATTTCTTAAAATCAATATTCCTGCCAAAAGGATATATAAATATTTTTTTTGACTCTCTTACAGATACTTCTTCAGAGTCTCAACCTTGTCCAGATGCTCCCATGGAAGATCAACATCTGTACGGCCGAAATGACCATAAGCAGCAGTCTGCTTGTAGATCGGACGGCGAAGGTCAAGCATCTTGATGATACCAGCCGGACGAAGATCAAAATTCTCACGAACGATCTCAACAAGCTTAGTCTCAGAAAGCTTACCTGTTCCGAAGGTATTCACACTGACAGAAGTCGGATGCGCAACACCGATCGCATAGGAAAGCTGGATCTCACACTTGTCAGCAAGACCGGCTGCAACAATGTTCTTTGCAACATAACGTGCAGCATAAGCAGCAGAACGGTCAACCTTTGTGCAATCCTTACCGGAGAAAGCACCGCCGCCGTGACGTCCTGTTCCGCCGTAGGTATCAACGATGATCTTACGACCTGTCAGACCACTGTCACCGTGAGGTCCGCCGATAACAAAACGACCTGTCGGATTGATGAAATACTTCGTATCCGCATCAACCATATCAGCCGGAATGATCGCATCAAAAACATACTTCTTAATATCCTCATGGATCTGCTCCTGAGTAACATCCGGATCATGCTGTGTAGAGCATACAACAGCATCGATTCTCTTCGGCTTGCCGGCCTCATCATACTCAACAGTAACCTGAGTCTTTCCATCCGGTCTTAAATATTTCAGAGTGCCGTCCTTACGAACCTTTGTCAGCTGCTGAGCAAGCTTGTGAGCCATGTTGATGGCATATGGCATATACTCCTCAGTCTCATTGGAAGCATAACCAAACTGAAGACCCTGGTCACCGGCACCGATGGAATCCAGCTCGTCCTCATTCATATCGTCCTCTTTCTGCTCAAGAGCCTTGTCAACACCCATAGCGATATCTGTGGACTGCTTGTCAAGTGATGTGATAACCGCACAGGTATCTGCGTCAAAGCCATAATCCGCATTGTCATATCCGATCTCACGGATAGTATCGCGAACGATCTTCTGGATATCAACATTAGCCTTGGTTGTGATCTCGCCCATAACAAGTACAAGACCTGTTGTAGTAGCAGTCTCACATGCAACACGGCTCATCGGATCCTGTGCCATCATAGCATCAAGGATCGCATCGGAAATAGAGTCGCAGACCTTGTCAGGATGACCCTCAGTTACAGATTCAGATGTAAATAAAATTTTCTCCATGATCTTCTCCTTTTGTAATAAAACAACGGTTATATACATAAAAAACAGCCCGTACAATCCGGACTGTTTAAATTCTGTAAACAATCCTCTTATTGTTCGATTGCTCGCTCAGGTTGGCACCTTCCTGGGTTATCCGGGGTTGCCGTGGCTTCACAGATCCTTTGTATCTCCACCACTCTGAATAAAAGGCTATCTTTTATGAAATTTACTGCAACACATACAATATACTTATCATACCAAAATGTCAAGAGCAATTTTCGAGAAAAAATATCACCCGCTGCTTTTTCATCCCCAATACGTAAATATTCCAAAAAAAGAACCGGGCATCCACATCGCCCGGTTCTTCCATCGATCATCCTTCAGAATGATCCGTTATTTATTTTTTCTTCTTTCTCTTAACTCCATAAGCTGCACCACCGCCAACAATGATCGCTGCTGCAAGGATTCCAACCCATACGCCGATCGGTGTATCATCGCCGGTCTTTACAGAACGTCTTGCTGTACCGCTGGTATCGTTCGGAGCAGTTCCGCCCGCTGTGCCGTTATTCGGGATCGGAGTGATCCGATCATTTCCACCATGATTTCCACCAGGTGTAGCAGTCGGAATCGGTGTCGGCTCAGAAGAAAGACTGTTGGTGATCTCCTTTGTTACAGTATATCGGTTATCATTATTCAGTGTAACCTCACCCTGACCGGTAACTGTATACTTAAAGGTATCATCATCAACCGGATTTCCATCCTTATCCGTCTCCAGAACAGTATAAGTAACACTGTTGATCTCCTGATCTGTTGGAAGATCCACTGTTACCTGAACACTACCATTCTGTTTCAGAGTCACTACCTTCTCAAGCGTCAGCTCACCGTTACTCTCAGTGGAGAACAAACCAGCATAGAACGTATCATCCACAGTAGAAGCAACACCATCAATCATCACATTCTTCTTAATGTTGATATATCCGTTACGGCTAAATACATCGGAAATCTTTGTATAATAGTTATTTACATAAGCCGCAGCCTCAGTAACACCACTATCTCCACCGATCACAACCTGATTGGACTTCTCTTCACTCTCACCATTCGGCTTCGTTACATTGTAGTAGTAAAGATTCTCATCATCCACCTTGATCTTCGTATTCTGCTGAAGAAGATTTCCATCCTCATCCAGCTCAAATACATAATAGGTGCCATCCGGAACATCCGTCCATGTAGCTGTACCACTGGAAGCATTCTGGATATGGATTTTCTGCATTTCTCCGTAACGGGCCTCTCCATCCGGATCAAGGTAAAGCCCAACATTATAAGTTACATCCTCCTTCGTTTCCAGAGGAATCACATTGTCGTTCTCATCAACATTATAGATCCTCTTCGTAACCTGGATCTGTGTATGCTTCTGCGGATTACTTACAGACTTCGGATAAGCCTGTACATCGTACATCCAGCCCTGCTCCTGATCTGCAAAAGGAACGGAGATCAGCATCGGTGAAACCATAACACTGCTGTTTCCATCTGTCTGCACCACCAGGTACATACCCTCAGCCAGATCAGCGAAAGTCATATTCCCCTCTGCATCAGAGGACTTGGACATACCCCACACATCCACGATTCCGCTGACGATCATAGCCGCCAGCTTCTCTGCCGCTTCATACCAGCCATCAGCCGTCGTGATGGAATCAAAATCGATTGCTGCGGCAGCCAGTGCCTCATCCAACACGAAATGCACATTGCCATCAAAATTCACACTGCCAACCTTGTAGATCGTCAGCCCTACATCCGGCAGCGGAGTCTGGTTTCCCTCCTCATCCGCCTGCTGAACCGTCAACGTCAGATTACCTGTTTTTCCAGCTTCATAATCCCCGGCGAAAACCGGCTGCAAAACACTCGTGACCAGCATAGCCGTCAGCATCAGAACAGCCAGAAGGCTCCGGAATATTTTCCCTTGCTTTCTTCTATTTTTCATCGCTCTCTGCCTCCTCTTTCCTTTCTGAAAGCTGCTTCTTTTTCCGTTTTTTGTCCCTATGACGGACGATCAGATAAATCAGCAGAATCAGAACAACAAGCACTGCAGCGCCGCCGGCCAGAACCCTCTTCGGATCCACAACAGCAAGCTTCTGCGGTATCGTTTCGTCATTCTTTGTATCTTCCACCACATATTTCGTCCGCACTCCCCGGACAAGAAGCCTGTGGGTGTTAACTCCATAAGGGGTACACGTGATCAGAGTCACATGATCTTCACCCTCGATAATATCCAGGTCACTGGTCTCATCCGGAAGCACCGTCTTGATCTGATCCACCTTGTAGGCCAGATGCTTGCCAAGAATGTGCAGGATAAAAATATCTCCCTTTTCCATCTGATCCAGATCTGTAAAAAGCTTCGCATTAGGAAGACCTCGATGCGCCGCCAGAACCGCATGGGTGCTCTTGCCTCCGATAGGAAGACTGGTGCCCTCCACGTGGCCCACACCCTTTTCCAGCACGGTCTTGCTCAATCCGTGATAGATAGCCAGCTTCGCTTTGATCTTCGGGATCTCGATACTGCCCATCAGTCCGTCACCGTTAGGATCCAGGACTCCGTCATAGGGATGACTCAACTCATAAGTATCCTCTTCCTCAAAAGCATCTACAATGGCATTCACCGGATGCTCGGCATTATACTCCTTCGCCTCTTTCCACAGCCTGTCATAGTCATTGTCCGAAAGCTCCGTTACCGCTTCCTCGTACTTACTGACCAGCTGGGCGTTACGGTACTGGTTCCACATATCACTGATCGTAGGATAAAGGAACACCCCCGCCCCCGCCAGAAATACCAAGGCAATAAAAATGTTCAGGACAACATTACTCTTTTTCTTTTTTTTCTTTTTAGCCATAAATCATTTCCTGCGTCGTTTTTTGTTCTGAACAGAATTGATACCGGCAACCAGGATCACCGCGATCACAATTCCGATCACAACACAGAGAGCAAGCATCGGAAGCGTTGGATTGGTGATTCCGGTAACCTTCTTCTCTGTTTTCTGAACCGCCTTCGCAGCCTTCATCGGAACTCTGTGTCCCCTCACCAGAAGTCTGTGCGTATTCACCGCATAAGGCGTACACGTAACCAGCGTTACATAATCATCCCCATCCGTGATACCCAGAGACTCTGTCTGCTCCGGAAGAACGGTAAGAATCTGATCCACCTCGTAGGCAAGAGTCTTACCCAGCACATGCAGGTAAAAAACATCTCCCTCTTCCACAAGATTCAGATCTGTAAAAAGTTTCGCACTTGGAAGTCCTCTGTGTGCCGACAAAATACAATGGGTACTCTTGCCGCCAACCGGAAGACTGCTGCCGAACAAATGACCTGCACCCTTCTCCAGAGACTCATCTGTCGTGTAATGATAGATTGGAATGCTCACATCGATCACAGGAATCTCCACATACCCCATCATTCCATCACCATTCAGGTTCAGAAGAGACTCATATGTACTGTCCGTCTGTCCATCCCTCACGGAAAAAGCATCCGGCACACTTTCCTGCTTGATCTGTTCGTTATACTCCTGAGCTGCCTTCCACATACTGTCAATCTTCTCCGAATTATCATCCGAAGAAACACTGCTGCTATAATTACTGATCAGCAGGCTGTCCCTGTACCGGTTCCAGGCATCACTGACCATTGGATACAGCAGTATGGACAACCCTATCAGAAACAGCAAACCAAGTCCAATATAATTTTTCTTCTTATTCTTTCTCATAGGTTTCTCCATACTGTTGTATTTACCACTCCCGGCCCCCGAAAGGGCCGGGCGGTAAAAGATTTACTACTTTGTTTTAATACTTGCTTTGTCGTTGCTTATAAATAATTTTTGAATTGAATCGATCCGGCAATCAAACGATTACTCCTCAGATCCTTTTCTGCGGCTGATGAAGAAAGCACCAGCAGCGCCAGCCATAACTACAACACCGATGATAGTGAAGAGGTATGTTCCCATGCCACCTGTGGATGGAAGGGAGTTGAGTTTTGTATCATTTAAGCCACCTTCATTATACAATTTAGCTGTAGCAACTTCTCCGTCTACAGTAAGTGTAAGTGTCTTACCATCTGTATTAATAGAATATCCTTTTGGTGCTTTTGTTTCTTCAAAGTGATAAGAACCAACATCTAAACCTTCTACGTCAATATAACCATTTGCATCTGTCACAAGTTTTGAATCAGCATCTTTTGTATCTGGAGCATATTTATATTTTCCAGTTTTTTCTTCCTTTACGAATGTTAACGGTACTTCTTCTCCATCTTTATACAATACAAACTCAGCACCTTCCAATGCTTTATTTATATCACCATCGCCATATTTCATCAGAACTAATTCTCCAGTAAATAACTTAACTGGAACATTATTTCCGCCGTAATCTACACCTGCTGCATGGCTACCTGCTTTATTTTCTACTGTTGTTTCATTTACTTTTGCTGTATAAGTAACTGTAATTTTCTTTCCAGCATTCGGATTAGCTGTATCTGCAACTAATTTACCTAAATCAACAGTAAATCCATTGCCTTTATCATTTACTACGATTTCACCAACCTGGCCATTTTTGCCTTCCATTGTTACACTATTAACAGCATTTGGTCCTGTTAAATAGTAATCAGCACCAGTAATTTTATCAGTGATTGTAAATGTTCTGTTCTCTGTATTTGCTGCATCAATAAAAGGTACGTATGCGTCGATTGTATAAGTTACAATATCTCCAATTGCTACTACATGATCGGCATCTTCTGTTGTTTTATCTACAGATGTTGAAGATTTTTTAGCAATTACTTCTGTACCTGATAACGCTGGATATGGCTCGCCAAATCCTACATAAGCAGTTGCTGTTTTATAAGTATAGCCTTCCTCTTCTGCTTTAATTGCATAAATACCAGCTTCACTTACTTCAATTTTTGTCTTATCTGTTAATGTTGTAAATCCAGTAAGTGCTGCAACTTTACTTAATGCTAAGTCAATATTTGCTGCTGTTACATTTGCTGCTGTTACGCCAGTTGGTAAAGCAACATTAGTATCTTTAAACTTAATTAATCCCCAGATAACTTTCTGCTGTGCATCAGCGGAATTGGTCATTCCTAATGCTTCTGTGAAGCATGCTCCTGCTCCATTCACAAATGCCCAACCAGAAGTTGTGCTCTCATCCTTTTGAATGATCTGCATACACTCAACACTGTCTGCCGTATTAAAACCTGTAAGTTTAATTGTAGCATTTCCATCTGCAAATACCGCTGTGCACATAGACAGTACCATAACCGCTGCCACTAATAATGCACCAATCTTTTTTAATAAATTTTTCATAAGGTTTGCACCTTTCTTTCTCTGCATTTTTCTTTTTCGCCCTTCATCGGCCATTTACAATTAATGTGTTACGATCTCTTTGCTTCTTCCTCCCTTCGTTTATTCTTTATAAACAACAGGAGTGCAGTTGCAAGAATCGCTACACCACTGATTGTAAATCCATAGGTTCCCGGACCACCGGATTCTGGTAAGGAATAAAGTTTAGCATTTTTGATTGTTAAAACTTTATTCGTTTCATCCAAAGTCCACATCTCACTACTATTTGCTGCCTCACCATTTTCATTAACAAGTTCTACTTTTCCTAATGAGATTTTGAAACAAATACTGCTACCCAGTATTGAATATCCCTTCGGAGCGATAATCTCTGTCAGCCTATAAATACCCGATTTCAATTTGGTCAGTTCAATATCTGAATGCCCATTGATTACTTTTATACCATTCTGAATAGTTTTCCAATTATCACCATTTTTTATTTCCAAATTAAATTCAGAACCTGTTAATAGATGATTTTCTGTATCTGTCTTCTTCAGATCCAGTTTTGTTACTGCTTCGTTTGTGTAGGAAGCAACACCCTTCACACCACCATCAGTTTGTTTATACGTATAATTCTTAATGACATTATTTTTATCCGTGTCATAACCAAGTCTGAAAGTCAATGATTTGGATGTATCTGATTTAGAGTTTTCGCAATCTGTCTGCCCGTCAACCTCAAATGCTTGAATTGTATATCCATCTGCTTCTACTTCCGTTACAGTGTAATATCCTCTTGGAAGATTCTCTAATTTTGCAACTCCACTAGTCTGATCAGCTTCAACTATCACCTTCAGCGGACTACCAGAAACAGCATTTCCATCTGAATCCTCTACATTAAATTTAAACGTTCTGGCTTCTGTAGACGCTTCTGTCACATTCTTTATAATCTGAATCTGACCGCTGATAACATTGATTTTATAAATACCATATAGATTGTTATTACCAGGATTTTTCGCTGTCTCAGTTCCCACGAAATGTCCGTCTGTATTAGTTTTACTCGTATCCGTTGATTCTGTTGGAGCAGTATAAGTTACTTCCAGATAATACTCAGTTCCATCATTAAGTGCAGTTTTTATTTCAGACTCATCGATGTTTGTTCTAACACCGTTGTCTTTTTTAAACCACTGTAATTTAATTAATGAAGTAGCATCCTCTTTTTTAGAATCTGTTTCGTTTACTGTACCATCTTTGTAAGATGTTGGTTTACTAGTGGCAAACAACTCATTCCGAATTTGCTCATCCATTGGTACGGAATCACCTTTGTAGATAGTAATCTCTTTATCCTTAACTACCAGATTAACTTTGACATTAACCGTAGGCTGATCCAATACTTTCTTCAAATCTCCTACGCTAATCTTAGAATCAGGGGAGACGTTGGTAGGAATATTGTTACCACCGATGAAACTATCTTTTGCTTTTACAGTAATGGTTCTACTCCAGCCATTTGTACCATCTGTCGTGTGTTTAATGGTCTGATCAGTCCACTGTACCTGATAAGTACCGTCATTACGCTTTGTTACAATCCCACCATTCTCTAATGTATATTTCCCACCTTCGAAATTGGTTTCGGTGATAACATTACCTCTATCTACAATTTCAAATCTACTGTCGATCACATCAGTAATTGTTGCACCGGTAATGTCAACGTTCTTATTAATTGTACTACTGATACTCTGGAAAATTTGTGTAAGCGATGCTGCATCATCTGCTGTTTTTGCGCAATCTGATGATGAAGCAATTCCTGGATACTTTTTACCATCATACGTACCACCAGACAAGAACGTCTTCGCGCGATCTCCTTCATCATTAAGTGCAAAGCCTATGGTGTATACTGTATATGGATTTTTTGCATTATCCACATTATTTCTTAGGCCTGTTTTTAATTCGCCTGCCTGAGTTTCAGCATTTTTTTGTGCATTACTATTCCACTTATTACCTCCGCCAGTCGGCTTACCATCGGTGAACAGAACCACATACTTAGGATTTGTATCAACCATAGCATCCAACTTGTTCTTTGCATCCTCAAGTCCTACCGCAGGATCCGTACCTCCATTCGCCTTCAAATCTTTAACGAAATTCTTAAGTTCCGTTACCTTTGCACTATCTGCAGTACCTACTTCTCCCAGACTTACAGATGTTCCATGATTACCATATGGTCTATTGTAGTCGTCAGTACTGCTAAATACAGTAATACCTATTTTACTATTCGGAGATTTCTTCGCTGTATCATCTATAAACTGATTTACAGCATTCTTAAGTGCATCAAGCCGGGTTTCTGTTGTGCTAGTTCTTGTATATATTTTACAATTATTATATTTGTCTTTCGCTGCATCATCTGATGAACCCCTCGGACCCACACGCCATCCTTTGTTATAATAAGAAGAATACCACATCTCCTTATAAGAACCATCCACCTCAATATAATACGTTACATTACGATTTAGAAGCTTCTTGTCATCTCTTGCTTCAGAAGTATTATTAGCAACAAATGTGTATGAATAAGAAGTAATATCCTCTCCCATCGATCCGGACACATCCAATACCAACATGATATCTGCCACAGACGTTTTCGTTTCAATTATGGAACTTGTACTTGTGGATGTTGCGTTAATGGTAATGTCGTAGGTTCTCTGATCCCAGTCTTTCACTTTAGCCGTTTTGCTAGTCACCATACTGGAGTTGATAATTTCTTCCGGAGTCTCATTCAGAATTTTATTGTCTTTAACTGCTGTTCCTGAACTGTTTTTTAATGTGGTTGTAACATTATTATTTTCTTTTGTTACCGTTACCGTCCATTTTTCATTGGAAGCAACATATCCCACTGGCGCCTGAATCTCTTTCAGATAATATGTTCCTGCTCTCAGCTTATCAAATGTAACTTTTCCGCTATCATCAGATGTAGCTGTTGCAATCTGTGTTGTGCACTCTTCGTCATTATAAAGAGTAAATCTTGCATCGCTAAGTCCAGCACCTTTTTTATTAACTTTTTGGAAATTCAGAGTTCCAAGCGCATCCGTTGTTACCTGTGAAATTGTTACGTTTGGAAGGGTAAAATTCATGTAACAGTTAGAAGCACCTGCTCCTCGTTCCATATAAAGAACCGTTAATGTATGTGTAGATTTATCTCCTTTATCCAAATAATCCCTCAAGTTCACAGTTTTAGTTGCCGCATTATGAATTCCACCTAAATCAATGATAATCTGCTGATTTTCTTTTCCTCCATCCATGACAACCCACATATCGTCATCACCGGTAAAAGAATAATTTAATGGACCTACATAATCACCAATGTTGAACTCCATGTCATAACGCATTCCAAAATAATAATTATGTTCTTTACCATCATTCCCAAGTGCACTTTGCGTTTTTCTAGTATATCCTTTCTCATACTTTGAAGCCACAGTATCTAATGGAAAGAAATCTTCTCCCGAATTTTCCTTTTTATTTAACTTATACTGTGTTGTTACGTTAGTGCCACTTCCATCTGTTACACCCGTTAATGTATATGTGTCACCACTTCTTTCAAAATTCAAATTATAATCTTTATATACTTTTCTTAAGTAATTGTCTTTTGAATTTCCTGCCAGTAAATCAGTCTCATTAAAAAATCCTGGATCTGGATAATTAAATTCTACATTGCCATTTTCATCTAGTCCCTTCAACAAATCAGTAATAACATCTTTGCCTCCAGTCCATAAGTTAACCGTTTTGTTACCCTTTTGCCAAGTATATTGATATGGCGTATAGTTTTGATCTGCTAATTTTCCATTATGGGTTTCACCCATACTTAACTTCTTATTACTGTCTGGATCACTATAATTACTCTTCTGATTAATGGAATAATAAGTACTTCCACTCTCTCCGGCCTTTACCGTATAATCATAAAACGTAGGTGCACCGGCGAATGTTCCAGTGGTAGGAGTATAATATACTTTAACCGTAGCATCCTGTGCTAATTCAATATCACCTGCCGCTACAGTATTCTCTTTTCCATCTATAACTACTTTTACTTCCTTGATATCCCAGTTTGTAGCCTTCTTACAATCAAATTTCTGCCCAACTGAAAGTTCTTTATCAACATCATCTGCATAAATCTTCTCTCCAGTTGTTGCGTCATAATGCTCTATTGTAACTTTTATCTTATCGTCACGCTTATTACCAACGATTACATAAGTCGAAAAATGCGTAGTCTCGAACTCAACATCACCATTCTTGGCAACGCTGCCATCCATATTTTCAACGTTATCATTCTCGTCTACGTGATATACATCCGCATCCTTGATCTTCTTCTCATCATTCAGAGATACAGATACCTTCACTGAAGCACCTGGCTGAACCTCTTCGCCGTCTACCAGGAATTTGATATCGTAGGAATGGATCTTCTCGATGGCTTTCTTTTCTTTGATTGCTTCTTCTGTAATCTGGTCTTTGGCTTCCTGACTGAGCTCTACTGGTGTTACGGAAAGCTCTGCATTGTCCGGAAGGTCTGCCGGATCGGTAAGAGTAACCTTTACATTGACTTCGTCACTCGTGTAATCATATCTGGTGATCTCCGGCTGAATTTCTTCTTCCTGAACATCCTCAGGCTCTTCTGCCTCATCACTGCTGTCAACAACCTGTGCCATATCACTTCTTATGTAAGCCTCGGTTCCTTCCCAGGAAACCTTGTACCAGGTTGCTCCGTCCTCTGCTGTTACGGTATCCAGAAGTGTGAGCTGTGTTCCTGCGTTTACAGTTGCCAGAACCTCTGCCTCGATAGATGGGCTGACACGAAGATTCGTATCGTCTCCCAGAACCTCAATCAGGCTTGTCTCACCATTCTCATCTGCTGCCGGAACATCCTCCGGGCTCGCAATATCCTCTGCCGGTTCTTCCACCACATCCGGATCCTCTGTCGGCGCTTCGGTAGGTTCAGCATCCGGATTCTCCGCCGGAGCCTCAGAAGGCTCTGCATCAGGAGTTACCTCCGGATTCTCTGCTGCCGGTGTCTCAGCTGCATCCTGCTCAGGCTCGTCCGAAATATCCATTCCGTCCGTAAGCTCCTCTGATGCGATAGACACCTCGTCCTCATTACCGGAAACAGCTTCCGCCTCGACATCTGCTGTCTCAGGAGAATCCCACATAACGGCAAAAACAGCTGCGTTGCCAGTCTCAACCTGAAGTGTCTGGATCTGTTTGCCTTCGTTGACATTCAGAACCTTCAGATCCTCGTTGGCCTGTAAGGTGTTAACATCAGTATCACCGGTACTGCTGTTATAATGAAGCTTCTCAACGGTTACACTCGTGCTGGCTGCATCGGTAAGCTCCGGTGCTGCCGGTGTCTTGTACTCAAAAGTTACTCTGACTCTGCCGTTCGGCTCGACTCTGTTTCCGTCGCCATCAGCAAAATACACATCATACGCAAAAAAACCTCTCAGGCTGCTGCCCTTGTCTGTAGCTGCTGCTGAAAGCTTCTGAGAAACTGTATCATAAGATACGGATGAATTCTCGTTTACGCCGTCAGCCTTCAATGCTGTATTCTGCGGAAGAGCTCCGTCCTCCAGTGCCTCTGCTGTTACTTTAACAGAATCATTCTCATATGTAAGCGTCGATTGCTGCGCCTGTTCCGTTTCCTCCTGGTCAGCGCTGCTTACATCCGGTGTCGATTCTTCGGCCGCTGGTTCAGATGTAATTTCGCCATCTGTAAATATATCCTCCGTTCCATCTCCGAACGCCTCACTCGCGGAGATTGTATATGCACTTGGCATACAGGATACCATCAACGCCAAAGCCACCATAAATGCCAGGAGTTTTCTGATCTTATTATTCCTTAATTTTTTCATACCTTTCCCGCTTTCCTATGTGTGCATTAACGTGTACTGTATTTCTTATTACTTTACTTCTGTTTATATTCCTTTCTCTTAAAAAAGCTTCATGTTTTTAGCCGGTGAGTAAACAGGTTACACCTTTTCAATATTTTACCCTTATGTGATTGTAATATCAATATACCAGGCATTTTTGGTAAGGATATTGACATTATCAGATGCTATCGAGAATCAGTCTTCAACTCCTCCTTCTTAACTTACTCGTTCACTGGTTCTTTTCGTCTGATTTCCCAATAAAATCTGACTATTTGTGGTATTTATTATACAACACTACCAGTTGTTTTGTAAGGCCCGTTTTTTCAAAAAAAAGTGCCTCTGTCACTATTTTAACATAAATTTTTTCAGCTCATCCCGCTTCTTGACATTCAGCTTGCAAAAGATATCCGTAAGGTAATGCTTGACAGTATTAATGGAAATCCCCAGATGCTCTCCGATCTCCTTATTAGTCCATCCCCCACTTGCCAGCATGGCAATAGAAAACTCCATCGTCGACAGCTCCCCCGTAACCTTTCTCCGGTTTTCCGGATTATGAAGCGCCATCCAGCCCCTGCTAAAAGAAATCACACCCTCCGTAATCCGCTGATACGCCTCCGGATCCCGGTTCCGGATACAAGCCTCGATCAGCCTGCAAATTATGCTTAAACGGAATGCCAGTTCCGCTACTGCGGAACTGCTATTCCATTTTTAACGGTACGAAGTACCG